>JAUSDH010000194.1 GCA_030650655.1 Candidatus Brocadiaceae bacterium | reverse complement strand
AAATAAAGACAAAGCCACGGCTGCCTTTTTCAAGGTGGTAAATAGTTGTGACGAGTGCCATGCCAAATTTAATCCCAAAGAGGCATCCACCTCGTGGTTTCAGTAGCGTTGGACAAACGGTACAACCACAAGTATATTGTGGTTAGTGATAGATACATATTGCCAATAAAGTAATTGGTGTAAGGGAATGAGATGGTATAAAGATATTCATGGCCGACAAATTCGATTTACGGATGAGCGATGGAAACATATCAAAATTGATCACCCGGAAATGTCTGAAAATACAGATACGATAAAGCGAGATCAGATGTTATGGGAAAAGAAATAAAAGTATGGTATGACAAAGAAGGAGATTATATCGAGGTTCTGTTCGAGCGAAAGATGGGCTACTTCAAAGAAACAGAAAACGATGCAGTAATGGAAAAAGTCGATGATAAAGGAAATGTAATTGGCTTTTCTATTTTAAAAGTAAGTGCGCTTAAAGCAGAGCCGCTTTCAATAAGTCTTGAAAATCATGTTATCCAATAATGTAGTTTAGTAAGGATGGGTTAAGCGAAGTGAACCCATCATCACTGTGTTTTGTTGGGTGTATTACGCTTCATTCAACCTTGTTTAGAAAAGGGGGTGATATCTGTGGCGTGGGGAAAAAAACGATTGATTGATTATGCCGCCTGCGGTGGGTGAGCGGGCAAAGTCCCCGTTGAAGACATGGCGTACATAGTTAACCATTTGCCCGAATACCCAAATGAGCGCGTATTGGTTGGCCCCAAGACCTTTGCCGATGCGGGCATTTATAAGATTAGCGACGATATGGCCACGGTGTCTACCCTGGATTTCTTTACTCCGGTTGTGAACAACCCGTATGACTACGGACAGATCGCCGCCGCCAATGCCCTGAGTGACGTCTATGCCATGGGCGGCAAACCCCTCACGGCAATGAATATCCTCTGCTACCCGATAAAATCACTGGATAGAGATATCGTGGTTGAAATTCTTAAGGGCAGCGCGGACAAGGTCGATGAGGCAGGGGCTGTTATCATAGGTGGTCACACCCTTCAGGACAGTGAGATCAAATATGGATTATCCGTTACAGGAATTATCCATCCCGACAGGATTGTGACTAATGCAGGTGCGCGGGCAGGTGATGTGCTTGTATTAACAAAGCCACTTGGTACGGGTTTGATTATCTCGGCTATTAAGGCTGACAAGGTTCTTGAGGAACATGTAAATCTGGCGACCAGGAGTATGGTTTTGTTGAACAAGACGGCCTCTGAGGCAATGCTGGAAGCAGGCGCCAGCGCATGTACGGATATTACGGGTTTTGGGCTTATGGGTCATGCATACGAGTTGGCGGAGGCCAGCAAGGTGACGTTATCCTTTTTTGCCGGACGTATACCGATATTCGATGGCTGTGAACGCTATGTCAGGATGGGATTGATGCCGGGGGTATCAAAGCTCAGTAAAAAATATTTGAAGGATGCAATCAGGATTAATCCCAAGGTACGAGAGGAGTTAGTGGACGTCTTGTTTGATGCCCAGACCTCTGGTGGTCTGCTTATCTCGATTCCCAAGGGAAAGGCGGAGATACTCTGTACAAAACTCAAAGAAAGAGGCGCTCTGACGTACGACGTCGTTGGTGAAGTACGTGAGAGGGGAGATGTTTCTATCATTGTTACGCCATGAAAAGCAGGTCGATGAAATTAAGCATTCTTATATTTACTGCCACATGTTTGATTATTGCAATCTCTGGTATCGTTCGTTTAGTATTTAAAAGAGAGATGGTAACGGCTATGGGTGGTATGAATGCAGTAATAGATGAAGATACCTTTACACACCAGCGGAAACGGATGGTGGAAGAACAGATTGCCTATCGGGGTGTAACTGATAAAGAGGTGTTAGTGGCTATGGAGACGGTGCCCCGACACCTGTTTATTCCTGAAGAAAATCGTTTGTATAGTTATTATGATCAGCCTGTGCCGATAGGTTTTGGCCAGACAATCTCTCAGCCATATATTGTGGCATTTATGACGGAATTGTTGAAGCTGGAAAAGGGCGACGTTGTATTGGAAGTAGGGACTGGTTCAGGCTATCAGGCTGCCATCCTTTCCAAACTGGTAAAACAGGTATATACGATAGAAATTATAGAAGAACTGGGCAAGGAGACTTTTAAGCGGCTGAAAGCTATGAGTTATAATAATGTGGAAGTCAAAGTTGGTGACGGTTATAAAGGGTGGCCGGAGCATGCACCGTTTGATGCGATTATAGTCACTGCAGCCGCAGAGCATATTCCGCAACCTCTTATTGACCAGCTCAAACCCGGTGGTCGATTGGTTATTCCGGTAGGAGGTGTTTACGAAGTGCAGGACCTGATGTTGATTACCAAAGACGCCTCTTCGAAGGTTGTAAAAGAGTCCATTATTCCCGTCAGATTTGTTCCACTCATAAGAAAATAAATGAAAATTTAATTGGAGGAAATGAATAATGAGGAGGAGAGATTATTTATTGTCAGGTCTCATAACTGCTATCATGTTATTTTGTGTTTCTGGTTATGTTTTTGCCGGCCCAGGCTGGTCAGTTGAGGGTGAATATTTTGAGGGTTGTACCTGCAATCCCGGTTGTCCGTGTCTCTTTGGCAGCGAACCGACTCACAACAAAACGTGCAAAATTGCAGGTGTTTTTCGTATTCAAAAAGGTAACTATGGACAGTATAACTTAGACAGCCAAACGGTTATTGGCATAACAGATTTAACGGCAACCCCGGATAAAAATTGGATTGTATTTTATATTGATGATAAAAAAGCCTCTGCCGTTCAGAAAAACGCATTGCTGGACATTTTCCAAAATCATGTATTTGGCTTTGCGAAAGTTCCACAAGACAGAATAACCGTGCGATACTTACCGATTAGTGCGGAATCTTCAGAATGGCGTAAAAAAGCAGTAGTCGGGGACAGATTAACATTGGATATTGAGTTATTACATGGTGCGGGAGACCCCGGCAAGCCTACCCAGATTGTGAACAAAAATTTTTCCATCTGGTCAAAAGAATTCGATCTGACACTAGATATGGGAAAGGCGACAACCCATCGGTTCAATGAAGATAAATATGAGTGGAATTACGATGGTCGAAGCGGCTTTGCAACGGAATTTCACTTTATGAGCGATTGAAAATTTAAAGTTCAGGAATTTCAAACAATGGGTTCCTCCCCCTGGATGGGAGATGCCAGGTGGGGGTGAAGTGAAAAGGCTGATCACCCTCCCCTAACCCCTCCCATCGAGGGAGGGGGATTGTTTGTAATTTGTGTAGTTGCCGAATGAGTTGAGTTTTAAAAGGCATCCACAGATTGCACAGATTTTGTGGAGAGGATTTACGGATTATTTTGTATTGTTTCTCTGTGTAATCAGTGTAATCTGTGGTTTCAAGTGCCTTTTCATTGGTTAATTGAGTTATTCAACCGTCACACTCTTGGCAAGATTTCTTGGTTTATCAACATCGCAGCCTCGCATAACCGCTATATGATAGGCCAGTAACTGGAGGGGAATTACAGAGAGCATGGGTATGAGGGAGTCTGTGGTTTTAGGGATATAAAATACATGATCTACCTTTTCTATAATCTGTTCATCCCCCTCCGTCGCAATGGCAATGACCCTTCCGCCCCTTGCTTTGACCTCTTCGATGTTACTCAGGATTTTTCCGTAGACACTGTCTTTCGTAGCAATAAAGACAACTGGCATATCTTTGTCAATAAGGGCAATGGGTCCGTGTTTCATCTCTGCTGCCGGATAACCTTCTGCATGAATGTAGGATATTTCCTTGAGTTTTAATGCGCCTTCAAGAGCCACAGGGTAATTGTATCCCCTCCCTAAATAAAGGGCATGTTCACTATTCTTGTATAACTTTGCAATCTCCACAATTTCTTCTTCTCTGTTCAGAATAGACTGAATCTTATCAGGCACGGCCTGAACGACCTTTATCATATCTGAAAACATAGGGACGTTGCCATGTCTTAGCTTCATCATGTGAAGGGTGAATAAATACAGAATCACTATCTGGGCAGTAAATGCCTTTGTTGAAGCAACGCCTATTTCCGGACCGATGTGTAAATAAACGCCAAAGTCCGATTCCCTCGCTATGGTGCTGCCAACGACGTTGCAGATTGAGAGGATTTTTGCGCCCTTGTGTTTCGCCTCCCGCATGGCGCCAAGCGTGTCTGCCGTTTCGCCTGACTGGCTTATTGCGATTACGATAGTGCCTTCTTCAATCACGGGATTTCTATACCGAAATTCTGAGGCGTATTCTACTTCAACCGGTATGCGCGCCAGTTCTTCTAACATATATTCGCCTACCAGTCCCGCATGCCACGATGTACCGCAGGCAACAATGACGATGCGTTTGGTTTCGCGGAGTATCTTTTCGTGACTAATCAATCCGCCAAGCCGTATCGAATTACCGCTAATATCAACCCTTCCGCGCATGGCATTTCTTAATGCCTGGGGTTGCTCGTGGATTTCCTTAAGCATAAAATGCGGATAACCACCCTTCTCGATCATATCTATGTTCCACAGCACCTCTTCTACTTTTTTATAGGTGGGAATGTTTTGTATGGTCTTGGTTTCGTACTTGTTCCCGGTCAGAATAGCTACCTCATTATCGTCAAGATATACTACGTCCCGGGTATGTTCCAGCGATGCTGAAACATCGGAGGTAATAAAATATTCCTGGTTACCGATTCCTATAACTAAAGGTGACCCTTTCCGTGCTGCTACAATTTTTTGCGGGTCTTTTGGAGAAATTACTGCAATGCCATACGTCCCCTCTACTTCTTTCAATGCCTCCATGACGGCCATTTCAAGGTTGCCGTGAAAATATTTTTCAATCAGGTGTGCTAATACCTCTGTGTCTGTTTCACTCCTGAAAATATGCCCTTCCCGCTCTAATCGTGTTTTTAAATAATCGTAGTTTTCAATGATTCCATTGTGTACCACAGCAATTTCGTTTTTGCAGTCGATATGTGGGTGTGCGTTTTCAATCGTAGGGGCACCGTGGGTTGCCCATCGGGTATGTGCGATTCCCATGTTTGCGTGGATATTGTTTCCGTTGAGCTTCTTTTCCAGTTCGGCAATCTTGCCCACGGCCTTTTCGCATCGTAAGGTACCGTTTTCGATAACTGCTATTCCAGAAGAATCATAACCACGATATTCGAGTCTTTTGATGCCGTCGAGGAGGACTTTGATGATCTCTTTATGCCCAATATACCCTACGATTCCACACATAAGATTTTTCCCCCCAAAAATACCACATATCGTAGTACTTAGATAAAAAGAAAACCACCCCTTGACCACTCCTTGCGAAGGAGGGGAAAGAGGGAAGGTTGAAAGGCTCCACAGCATTTTACTCTGCAGCAACCGGTTGCAAAATGTTTATAAATATTATTATGCCTGATGAATACGATTGTCAATATAAAAGTTCATTTGACAGTAATTTACGGTTGTGATACGATGTCCCACGTATGGGCATTCAATATACACTGAAGCAAGTGCAATCTATTATTGGTGGAAAAATAATTGGCGATGGGAATACGGTCATCACGGATGTTGCCAGCGTTGAAACTGCAAAAGACGGAAGTATCACCTTTATCAAGGATGATTCTTTAATCCCACAAGCCATGAAATCAATGGCCTCTGCGATTGTCGTACACCGCGAGATTCAAACACTTAAAAAGCCGCAGATCGTTGTCGAAAACCCATTTCTGGCATTTATCAGGTTTACTGAGGTTGTAGCTGAAGAAAGATATAAACGTCCGGCAGGCATCCACCCCACAGCTATTATCAGCAAAGAAGCTACTGTAGGAAAAGGGGTGTCTATTGGGGCTTATGTTGTTGTTGATGATTACGTACGCATAGGGAATAATGTCACCATTTATCCGAATACGTTTATCGGGAAGGAGAGTCATGTTGGAGACGACTCTGTTGTCTATGCCAACGTTTCTATTCGTGAAAATGTTATTATTGGGAAACGGGCTATTATCCATTGCAACAGTGTAATAGGGGATGATGGATTTGGGTATCTTCAGGTAAAAGGTAAGCACAAGAAAATTCCACAAATAGGAACCGTTGAGATAGGGGATGACGTTGAGATTGGCGCTATGGTAACGATTTGCCGGGCTGCGCTTGATAAGACGATTATCGGAAACGGGGTAAAGATAGATAATCACTCGCACGTTGCCCATAATGTTACCATAGGCGACAACACGATGCTGATTGCCTATGCCAAGATTGCAGGAAGTACGAAAATCGGAAAGAACGTTATGATCGCAGAGGATGTGGGCATAACCGATCACGTAACCATCGGTGATAACTGTATCGTTGGTGGAGGTTCAAACGTTTATAAAAGTTTAGAACCAGGTTCTGTCGTGTGGGGTTCTCCGGCCAAGTCTATCAACGAAGAAAAACGCATCCAGGTATTAATTAAAAAATTACCCGAAATGTATAATGCCATCAAGAAACTTATAAAGACCTCACGTTAAGATTTGGCGAGACATTGCCGCAAATTGATGAAGGTATTTTGGAACGGTAAGTTACACAGATTTCATATAACTACAATTTTCCCAGTATGATGCTGGCGTTGTGTCCTCCAAAACCAAATGAATTGGAAAGCGCCTTCTTGATATTCTTTTTTTCACGGGCAACATTGGGGACAAAATCCAGACCTGAGCATTCAGGATCGGGTGTTTGATAATTAATGGTTGGTGGAATAATCCCTTCCTTGATCACCATGGTGCAGATGATTGCTTCTACGCTCCCCGAAGCGCCAAGTTGATGACCCAGCATGGACTTTGTAGAACTGATGGGTATTTTGTGTGCATTCTCTCCAAAAACCTTCTTTATGGCTTTTATTTCAATATTATCACCGATTGGGGTTGATGTAGCATGTGCATTAATGTAATCAATTTCCTCAGAATTGCACTGTGCGTCTTTAAGGGCACTCGTCATACATCGCATTGCACCATTACCATTTGGTTCTGGCGCTGCAATATGATATGCATCTCCATTGAGTCCATATCCCAGTACCTCTGCATAGATATTTGCCCCCCTTTTCCTTGCTGTCTCAAGTTCTTCAACCACAACAACACCGGCACCCTCAGAAATGACAAAACCATCCCGGTCTTTATCGAACGGACGGCTGGCCTTTTGTGGGGCGTCATTGCGGGTAGAAAGTGCTTTCATAGCACTAAACCCGGCAAGACCTAAAGGACTGATTACCGCCTCTGAACTACCCGCAATCATGATGTCTGCATCACCTCTTTGGATAATACGGACAGCTTCGCCTATAGCATTGACACCGGTGGTACACGCCGTTACCAATGCATAATTGGGGCCTTTCAGTCCGAATCGTATTGCCACCTGCGCCGATGCGGCGTTGACCATCAGTTTAGGAACCATGAAAGGAGAAATTCGGGAAGGCCCTTTATTGATGAGAATTCCATGTTGGGTCTCAAGCTCTAACAAACCTCCCATCCCGGAACCAATCACAACCCCAATTCTCGTCTGGTCAAAGCCTTCCAATTTCAGCCCGGCATCCTCTATAGCCAGGATTGCAGCAACAACAGCGAATTGTGCAAAGCGATCTAACCGGCGTGCCTCCTTAATCTCAAACCATTTAGTCGGATCAAAGTCGCTGACCTCGCCTCCGAAGTGTACTTCATGAGCAGAGGTATCAAAAGAAGTAATGGGTTTTATGCCACTTTTCCCTTCGCAGAGTGCCGACCAGATTTGCTTTTTCTCAAGCCCAAGAGGTGTAACAGCGCCAACACCTGTAATAACGACTCTTCGTCGTTCCTGCATTTTATTTATGTTCCTCTATGTATTTAATGGCGTCTCCCACCGTACGGATCTTTTCTGCTTCTTCATCCGGTATGTTCATATCAAAGGCGTCTTCAAATTCCATAATCAGTTCTACGGTATCCAAAGAGTCCGCCCCCAGATCATTAATAAATGACGTTTCTTTGGTAATTTGTTCGGCTTTTGCACCCATTTGCTTGGTAATAATCTCTTTGACCTTCTCTTCGACTGCTGACACTGTTTTACCTCCTTATCATAAAATTAATTCAATTTTTCCATATTTTTAAATGCCTCTACCGTGTCAATATTTTTGATTTCCTGAGTAGAGTCAATCCTTTTCATAATGCCCGATAGCGCTCTTCCGGGGCCTATTTCATAAAACTGATTAAATCCGTCACGGATCAGCATGGAGACTGATTGGTGCCACCGTACCGGACTATTGAGTTGTTTTGCCAAAGAGATTTTTATCTCCTCAGGTTCCCGTACATAGCGTGCATGAATATTTGCCACAACGGGAATATTCGGCTTCGAAATCGGCGTCAACTCGAGTTCCCTTGAAAGTTTAATACTTGCAGGGCTCATTAAATCAGAATGGAACGCCCCATCTACCTTTAAAGGAACAACCATCCTTGCCCCTCGTTCTTTAGCAAGAATAGACGCTTTTTCCAGGAGCGTTTTTTCGCCAGAGATAACCACCTGTCCCGGACTATTATAATTCGCGGTACAAATAATTCCTAGTGATTTTATTTCATTGCAGATTTGTTCTACTTTTTCATCTTCTAATCCAATAACAGAGGCCATTCCCCCCGGATTCGCAGTACATGCCTCTTGCATAAACAGGCCGCGCTTGTATACCAGCCGTACGGCATCCATAAAGGTCATGGAACCAGCAGCTACGTGGGCTGTGTATTCTCCCAGACTAAGCCCGCAGACAGCTAGACACGTGACCATTTGAATTGGAGAATTTTTTTTTAAGACTTCCAGTATGGCAATACTGGTTACCAGTATTGCAGGCTGACAAATAGATGTCTTGTTTAGTTCCTCCTGTTTCCCGTGAAAGCATAGTGATAATAAATCAAAGCCCAAGACTTCGTTGGCTTTATGAAAGACTTCCCGTGCCTCTTTGAAATTTTCATAAAAATCCTTACCCATTCCAATGTATTGGCTGCCCTGACCTGGGAAAAGAAGAGCAGTCTTTTGTGTTTTCTCTACCATCTAATAACTGAAGACCCCCACGTTAATCCCCCCCCAAACGCCACCAGCATAACGATGTTTCCTTTGCGGAGGCGCCCTTCTTTTCTGGCTTCGTCAATTGCTATGGGAACGGAGGCAGAAGATGTATTCCCGTATTTGTCAATGTTCACAAATGCCTTTTCCATTGGCAACCCAAGTTTTTCCATCGTTGCTTCAATAATCCTGAGGTTACTCTGGTGTGGAATAATTAAGTCGATATCGTTAAGGGTGAGCCCATTTTCCCTCGTTGTTTCTAAGATTAAGTTGGTAATATTATTAATCGCCAGCTTGAATACTTCTTTGCCTTTAAATTGAATATAATGCAGCCGTTGTTGAACTGACTCTAGAGATGCTGGATTTCTTGCCCCTCCTCCTGGCATGATAAGTACATCTGCCTCTGATCCATCCGCGGCTAAGTGCGAGGAAAGAATTTCATGTTTTATGGGGTCTCTTTGTATGACGACTGCGCCAGCGCCGTCTCCGAATAATACGCAGGTTGCGCGATCAGTGTAGTCGGTAATTTTCGATAAACATTCAGCACCTACCACCAAAATGGTCTTCATTGCTCCTGAATTTATAAAGCTTTGTCCAATAGACATGGCATAGATAAAACCGGCACATGCCGCAAGGATATCAAAAGCGCATGCACGGGTCGCCCCTATTTTTTGTTGTATGTAACATGAAGTTGAAGGGAAGATATGGTCGGGTGTAATCGTAGAGGTAATGATCATGTCTAAGTCTTTGGGAGAGACACCGGCATCTTCCATTGCTCTGAGCGAAGCCTGAGTGGCAAGATCAGACGTTGTAACGCCATTCTCAACGATACGGCGTTCTTTAATGCCTGTTCGCTGGATAATCCAATCATTACTGGTATCAACCATCTTTTCTAAATCGTAGTTTGTTAAAACCTTGTTTGGTAGGTAGGATCCTATACCTGTAATAGATGCCCTTTGATTTTGTCGCATGTTTAATTAGTTTATTGACCAGAGGAGACTGATAGTTGGCTAATCAGTTACATAACAGTTGCCGCGAGTGCATTGGTTTTTTCCAATTCGGAGACAATGTGCTCATTCAAATTGTTTTTTGATAACTGCAATGCGACTCGTATGGCATTTTGTATGGCCTTGGAATCAGACCTGCCATGGCATATAATACAAATACCATTGACGCCCAACAAAGGAACGCCGCCATATTCACTAAAATCCATTTTAGCCCTTAATGCCTCAAAGGTTGGTTTACATAACCATAAACCCAGTTTCGTCCAGAAACTCTTCGTTGCGCCAGTTTTAACTGTTGATAAAAGGTCCATGGCAAGCCCTTCTGTAAATTTCAACAAGACATTTCCCACGAAACCTTCACAAACAACGATGTCAGCTTTGTTATCAAATATTTCACGGCCTTCTACATTTCCCACAAAGTTTAAACTTGAACTGGAAAGGAGCGCGAAAGTTTCTTTCGTAAGATCATTTCCCTTTGCCTCCTCTTCGCCGATGTTCAGAAGACCAACTCTTGGATTTTCTATGCCAAACATATATTTACTGAGTACCGTTGCCATAACACCGTATTGTAAGAGGTGTTCGGGTTTGCAGGCAATGTTTGCTCCGACATCAATAATCAGACATATTCCGTGCCGAGTGGGAATAGCAACGGCAATACCGGGACGCCGTACACCTTTCAGGGTTCGTAAATGCAGAGTTGCAGCAGCTACCGCAGCGCCTGTGTGACCCGCACTTACCACAGCAGTGGCCTCCCCTTTTGCCACCAGCTCAACACTTCGCGTAATTGACGAATCGGTTTTCTGACGTATTGAGTAGGTAGCAGGATCATCCATTTCAACCACTTGAGGCGCATGGTGAATGGTGATGTTTTTAAAAGATTTTCCATACGAGTTTAGTTCTGATTGTATCGCTTTTTCATCACCGACCAATACAATTTCATCATCTTGAAACTGTTGCGCTGCCAGAACCGACCCCTTAACGATTTCGTGCGGAGCCTTATCTCCACCCATTGCGTCAACCGCAACTCTCATAAACTCACCTTTCAACAGTTATAACCTGTTTACCTCGGTAATAGCCACAGTTGTGGCAAACAGTATGGGGTTGATTTACCTGTTTGCAATGTGAACAAATATACAGCTTCGAGCGTACACCAGCCCCTTTCCCAATGTTTTCGGCAAGTGGAATAATAGGAGGAGTAAGCTTGTCGTGGGTGCGTCTTTTGCGAGTTCTTGAATTCGAAAACCTTCTCTTTGGATTAGGCATGTATCACCTCGATAAAAAATTCATAAAAAAAAGAAGCACAGGGAAGATAAAGAAAGAAGGAGTCATTTATGGTATACTTCCCAGTACTTCATCATAAAATATTTTATAAACGTTACTTTCAAACCGAAAATTCTATATACCGATACCATTATTGTCAAGCAAAAACTCAAGAGCCTGATGTGCTAAAACGATGTCACCATGGTGCTTTTGAATGGTTCGTCACATATTTTTTAAAATGGTAATAGTTCAGCTACCTTAGACAGGATGAACAGTATTTACATGATAATTGTTTCATCCTGTAGATCTTTTACTTTAAATCCTTGACCTTTCGTTTAACCTCAACTTTGCTTTCCCCAAAATTAAGAATAAGTCCTATAGGTTTTCCCGTAGCAACAAGGTAATTAACCAGTTGTACTTCGTGTGCTTTAACAACTCGTCTAACTGATTTTAGTTCTAAAATAACTGTATCATTAACGATAATATCAGCTACAAACTCTCCTACGATTTCATCATCATAGTAAACTGTGATAGGTTTTTGTGACGCTGCATCCAGGCCTGCCCCCGATAGATTCATTCGGGGGTAAGCATTTTTCATATACACTTTCGAGAAAGCCAAACCCTATTTTATTATAAACACGATAAGCACAGCCGATAATTG
>JAUSDH010000192.1 GCA_030650655.1 Candidatus Brocadiaceae bacterium | reverse complement strand
CGACCTGTGGAGGTAATATTAATACCATAATGAAAACTGTAGCAATATAATACGCAGGGACATACCATTTGATGTGACGTTTGTAAATCAGAAATATTCCCCCCAGCAATAGAGCGATTGCTGACGTCTCCCCGATACAACCGGGGATGTTTCCCATCAATAGCTGTGCAAGATGGTATGTTTCTGCCCCTGCTTCTTTGGCCAGTGGTGTTGCCCTTGTTATGGCATCTACCAGTTTACCTTCAGCGTCAACCTGTGTTATGTTGTGAACGAGCTTATGCATCCCGTGTTGAGTTAACGTACGCCAGTCGGAGTTGATAACGGCTGGATAGGCTACCTGTAAGAAAGCGCGTGCTGCCAGAGCAGGATTCCAGATATTGTTTCCCAACCCGCCAAAAGCGTGTTTTGCAATGGCGACAGCAAAGAACGAACCCACCACAGGGATATACCAGGGAACACTTGGCGGCAGTGTGTACGCCAATAAAATTCCCGTGACAACGGCGCTGCCGTCTTTCATAGTGCTCAAAACGGGGAGTTTTCGTAACCGTAAAATGAATACTTCAGTAATAACTGCTGTTATGCAGCTTAGAAAAACAACATACAGGCAGTAAAATCCAAACGTAAAAACACCAGCAATTCCGGCAGGAATCAAAGAGAGTACCACCGCCCACATAATTGTGGGAATACTCTCCATATCCCGAATATGAGGGGATGTGCTGACTATTAAAGCGTTATTATTTTGCGTTTGGTCTGACATTATTTTTCTGCCTTACGTTTCATAAATATTATCATGATGGTCAAAATCAAGCAACGTTACCAGTTTTTCTTCTATTTAAGTCCATACCTTTTAGTGAAATCATCAACAAGAATAGATTTCTAAGTATCTATATCCTTCATCCGCAAAATAAAATCTTGCCGTAAATCAGGTTCTTTTAAAAGATTTTTTTTGATTTGCGATACTTCACGTTGCAACTCAATAATTTTTTTATAAATTTTTTCAAGGGTAATTGTCTTCATATTTAATATTCCTTGCTTAAAAATCTGTTAAGATAGCGACTTAATTTTAATTAAATCATCAGAGTTTGATAGTCAACAACGTACGTATGTTTACTTTATCATTATACTCTATGCTTCCACTGTTTAATTACCATCTATGCTTTTACCCTTTGCTTGGCGATCTCGGCCTTTGCAAACTTGATGAGATGAACAATAGGTCTCTTCGCCGGGCATATATAACTGCAACAGCCACATTCCTTACATTCCATAACGTTATTTTCTATAGCCAGATTGAACTCTTTTGCCTCGCACATGATACTCAATTCACTGGGATTCAAACCGTACGGGCAGGCATCAATACAGCGACCACACCGGATGCAAGCGTGTGATTGCCACTGCCGTGCGTCTTTTAATACAAGAATGCCGCCAGTTCCCTTTACGGTAACGGCAGTATCTAAATTGCCCTGTGCAATGCCCATCATAGGACCGCCAAAGATAATTTTATTGATAGATGCTGTGGCCTTTGCCTCTTCTAATAATTGTTTGATTGGCGTCCCCAAACGCACCAAGAAATTTTGTGGATTTTCCACGCCGTTTCCGGTAACGGTGACCAATCTCTCAATTAATGGTTTTTTGAATTTTACTGCCTCATATACAGCGAAGGCCGTTCCTACATTGATTACAATTGCGCCCACCTCTAACGGTAATTGGGTGGGTTTGAATTCATGATTTAATAATGCCTTTATGAGTTGATGTTCTGCCCCTTGTGGGTACTTTGCTTCCATCAAGTCTATTTTAATCTGAGGTTCATTTGATAAAATATCTTTGAAAAGGGAATAAACATCCTCTTTGTTTGCCTCAATCCCGATATGTGCTTTTTTACATCCAAGGCACTTCATTACAAACTTTAAGCCTTGAATAATTTCATGAGGTTTATCCAGCATGAGCCAATAATCACAGGTAAGATAAGGTTCACATTCAGCTCCGTTCATAACAACCGTGTCAATTACCTTATCTTTTGGCGGGGTGAGTTTTACGTGGGTAGGAAAAGTAGCGCCACCAAGACCCACAATGCCAGCCGACTGGATGCGTTGTTTGATTTCTTCTGGTGAGATGAGGTCGGTATCAAAATCCTCATTTGCACCTTCTATCCACGAATCGTCCTCAGTTCTTTCTATAATGACGGCAGGAGACTTTATTCCTGTGACTGGGTGTTGCCAAGGTACAACGTCGACAACCTTGCCTGAAATTGAGGAGTGCACGTTTGCAGAAACAAATCCTTGCGCTTCTCCAACTAATTGGCCTTTTTTTACCATATCCCCTTTTTTGACAATCGGCTTGCAGGGTGCACCGATGTGCTGACTCATGAATAAATAAACGGTCTTGGGAAGCGGAGAGGATACCTCTTTTTTACTTTTTGTAAGAAGTTTTCCGTCGTCTTCAGGGTGTATACCGCCAATGAAGGTCTTCAATTTTGATTTAACAAGAGTCGTCATGGTAAAAAACTTTCGATGATTATTTATCGAACATTGTTAATCTGTAAAACACACCCCCAGCCCCTCTTGCTAGAGGGGAGAACAAAAGTCCCCTCTAATAAGAAATAACACACCCCTTAGTCCCCTCTCGAGTGGGGACTAAGGGGTGTGTTTGATACAAATCATGCGAACTTATCGCAAAGCACGGTCAATCTGGCGTATAGCCTGTTTTAGACGTAATTCGTTTTCTACGATCGCTAACCGCAGGTATCCCTCACCATTTTCTCCAAAAGCTGCGCCAGGGGCAACGGAAACCTCGGCTTCATTCATAAGTTTAAAGGCAAAATCTACAGAACCCATAGATCGCCATTTTTCAGGGATAGGGGCCCACACAAACATGGATGCCTTTGGTTTCTTGACATTCCATCCTGTACGGTTCAGACCATCGCAAAGCACATCCCTTCTGGATTGATAAATCGCAGCCTGCTCTTTTGTATATTTGTTGCATTCTCTGAGCGCGATAATTGAGGCAATTTGTACCGGTTGAAATATGCCGTAATCATAGTAGCCTTTGACCTTCGCCAGGGTACTGACGAGGTCTTTGTTTCCCACGCAAAAGCCCAATCTCCAACCAGCCATATTAAACGATTTAGACATCGTATTGAATTCTACGCCAATATCTTTAGCGCCCTTGACCTGTAAGAAACTCGGTGGCTTGTAACCGTCAAATGCAATCCCGCAATATGCAAAATCGTGGATAACGATAATATTATATTTTCTGGCAAATGCCACAATCTCCTCAAAAAAGCCTATTTCAGTGGTAGCAGCAGTAGGATTATGGGGAAAATTGAGAATGAGTATCTTGGGTCGCGGGATAAGTTTTTTAGCCGTATTGATTAAGTTTGGTAAAAATTTCTCGTCCTCTGTCAGCGGCACACTGATAACATTGCCGCCAGCCAGATTCACTGCGTGAATGTGGATAGGGAATGCAGGATTAGGAACCAAGGCAGTTTCGCCAGTATCTAACAATCCCAAACATAGGTGAGATATACCTTCTTTTGATCCAATGGTGCAAACCACTTCTTTTTCTGGATCCAGGGTTACGTCAAACTGCTTTTCGTAATATCTGGCGACTTCACGCCGTAGATTGAATATACCGTTAGCGGAGACAGTATATCTATGATTTCTTGGATCCTGAACAGCCTCGCATAATTTATCAATAATTGGCTGTGGTGTCGGATCGTTTGGGTTCCCCATGCCAAGGTCAATAATATCGATATTATTACGTCTCTTTTCGTACTTGAGGGCATTCAGTCTACCAAACAGGTATGGAGGTAACTGCTTAACCCTATTGGCAACATTAATTATAAAATCTTCAGACATTTTATCTTTTCTTAATAGAAGTGAATAAAAATGTTGTTAGAGAATTCAATCGTTAGTCAGATTTTTCGTGATCGAAGCATTTTCTATCAGGCTAATCAACCAGGGGCCGAGCCTTTCTTTGTAATGCTGGTTTCTGGTGATCTTTTCCAGTTCTCCTCGTGCAGACTTGAAATTCTTGTTACTAGCGGCCTTTTTATCGGTGATTTTAATGATATGATAACCATAATCCGTCTTGATAATATTACTAAGTTCACCGACCTTTAAATGCGCGACCTGTGATCCAATACCGTCCTTTGGACTAAAAGGTTGCATTTTACCGCCACGTACTGCAGAGGCACGGTCGATAGATTCGTTTTTTGCAAGGGTGGCAAAATCAGCGCCTAATTGTAATTTTTTGAGCGCCTCTTCCGCCTCTCTTCGAGTTTTGAATACGATCTGACTGGCCTCGATCTTTTCACCATACACCTGATCGTATGTTTTTTGCAATTCTTCTTCCGTGATGGTAATTGTTTTTTCCATAACCTTTTTGGCAAGGAGTTCAATCTCGGCCTGTTTCCTCATCTTTTTGGATAACTTTTCCTCAACTTTTGCAAGATTGCTATCAACTTTGGCTAATTCCTTGTCAAGATCCGCCTTGTCTTTTATTCGGTAGGTACGCATTAAACCTTCGATTTCCGTGTTAACAAGTTTTTTTAGCTCTGCTTCTACTTCTGCACTCGTGGCAGTTATCCCCTCTTTTTCAGCCGTTTGATAGATCAGTGTTCTTCGGATAAGGACCTCTAATGCATCTTCTCCATACGTATCAGTTAATAGGTTATAAAGTTCTTGCTTGGTGACTTTTTGGCCGTTTACAATTGCTATAACATTTTTGTCGGTAATAATTTTCGGTTCGTCTTTTATGAGTTTGTTGGCATTCTTTACTTCTGCAAAGATTGTTTGGCTAAAAAGCAATCCTGCAGAAACGAATAAAGAAAAAAGAGGAATACATACATGAGTTTTCATTATAGTTCACATTTCAATTAAAAAGAGTTATAGTAAATACGAAAATGTGTATAAAATTGATTTTGGATTATATCACAGTTAAAATTACAGTGTCAATGTTTTTTGATTTAATATGAATGACGGAGGATATGAAGTGACGGCAATTATCCTGGCAGGTGGAAAAAGCCGAAGAATGGGCTCAAATAAAGCATTTCTTAAGTATGGTGATACAACATTCATCGAACATCAGGTAATGATGCTTCGTAAAATCTTTGATGAAATCCTCCTGTCTGCTAACGATGCGAATGCTTACACCAGTTTGAAATTGCCGATTGTATCCGATGTAATACCGGAAAAAGGGCCACTCAGTGGTATTTGCGCAGGACTCAGTCATGCCAGGAGTTCTCATGCTTTCGTAATCGCCTGTGATATGCCCTTCATTAATGAAAAGCTAATTCTTTACCTCAAAAGTCAGATAAACGGTTACGATGTAGTTGTACCGCAGACGAGTCGTGGGTTGGAACCGATGCATGCCTTTTATTCCAGGAATTGTATACAGCCGATGCATCGTTGCCTTGAGGAAGGAAGATTGCGGATCGTTGATTTATTCTCAGAAGTAAAAGTAAAGATCGTCGGCGAAAAGGAATTTGCAGGATTGGATGAGTCTCTGCAATCCCTTATCAACCTGAATACTCCCGAGGAATACAAAAAATATTGTAATAACGATTAATGTAGTCAATTGCACAAGGAAACTATGAATTTATTACCTGATTTGTTTATACAAAATTGCGGACAATTGCTAACGGTTGCAGGTGCATCTCAAAGACCTAAAATACTGCAAGGTATGGATGACCTTGGGATTATTTTGAATGGCGCTGTTGCTATTAAAGCTGGAAAGATTATCGACGTTGGAACAACCGGACAACTGGAAAAAAAGTATAACAAAAAGGGTGTAAAAGTTATTGATGCAATGGGAAATGTTGTTTTGCCTGGGTTCGTGGATTGTCATACCCACGCTGTCTTTGGCGGCGACCGTACGGGAGAGTTCGTTCAACGCATGCAGGGAGTGAGCTATTTAGAAATTTTAAAAACCGGGGGTGGAATATTAAGTACCGTTAAAAATACCCGCGAGTTAACACTTGAAAAACTTGTGGAGGTTTCTAAAAAGCACCTCGATACTATGCTTTTACATGGTACAACAACGGTGGAGATCAAGAGTGGATATGGACTCGATAACAAAAGTGAACTAAAAATCCTTAAGGCCATACAGCGTCTCAAAAAAGCACATTTCATGGATATTATACCTACCTTTTTAGGAGCTCATACGATACCTTTTGAATACCAATCAGATCCCGATGCTTATGTTGATTTCGTATGCAATATACTGCCGGAAGTAAAAGCTTCTGCAATCTTCTGCGACGTCTTTTGTGATGATGGTGGTTTTACTATAGAACAAACCGAAAAAATACTTAGTACCGCAAAAAAGCTGGGTTTCAGGCTGAAGATTCATATCAATGAATTTAAGGATATTGGAGGAGTACCACTGGCCATTAGATTGTGTGCAACATCAGCTGACCACCTTGACAATATCAAACATCGTGATATAGTAAAATTAAAAAAACGTGGAATTATTTGTGTGCTGCTGCCCGGTGTGCCCTTTTTTCTAATGAAGGAGAATTATGCACCAGGAAGAAAGATGGTGGAAGAAGGGTTGCCCATTGCATTGGCAACTGATTTTAATCCCGGTACCTGTCCCTGTGAAAATATACAGATGATAATCACACTGGCGTGTCTCAAGTTGGGTATGACATCTGCGCAGGCTATCAATGCCGTCACAATAAATGCTGCACATGCCGTAGGAATGGCAGATCGGATTGGAAGTATAGAAGTCGGCAAGCAAGCAGATATAATAATCCTTGATATCCAGGATTATAATCAATTACCTTATTATTTCGGTACAAATCACGTAAAAAAGGTATTAAAAAAAGGCAGGCTGATTGTTGAGAATAAGCAACTCGTTGATCTTCGTTAGCAATGCAGTAACAATGCTCATTGTATAAAGGGAGAAATGTAATCTCCACTGATATAAATTAACATTTACAAAAAACGGAGGAAACGTATGAAAATTAAATACTTTATGTTCGTTCTTTTTGTATGGTGTCTTTTAGTAAATGGATCATCCTATTGTATAGCCGAAGAAAAGAAAAAGGGGGAAACTATCGTGCTTGGGGTGACGCTCGTAACAATGAATGCTCCCTTGCGAGCCACTATAGGGAGAAAGGTCAATGTCGAAGTGATTATCGGCAACGAGAGGGCAACAAAGGTAACGACAATATTGACGGTAACCTGTCCTACAACAAAACAGCAAATAGGCCGTGAAGCTGAAACGTTGGATGGTTTGTCTTCTCAGAAAATTGTGTATAGCTGGAATACCGGGGGACTAAAGGAGGGAACCTATGTAATACGAGCAGAAGTAGAGAAAGTCCCTGGTGAGACAGACGTCAATAATAATGTAAGGCAGCTAGAAATTATTTTAGAGCGTTAATTACTTTGCTTTTTTAACCGCTCGTATTCGGCAAATTCGTTGTCGGCTTCTGACAGCATGCCTTTCTTTTTGTAAGCAAGTCCCAGGTTGTAATGTACATTGGCCATGTTTGGTTCAATTGCTGCAACCTTTTGAAACTCCTTTATAGCCTGATCATACATGCCTTTTTTGCCATATTCAATACCCTTCTCGTTGATCTTTTTTATCTCTATACCACTGACGACTTCGTTTTTTCGTTCTTCAGATATTCTCTCGGCAGACACTACTGAAGGAGAGGACTGTACAGGAGCGGTATCTTCTGCATTCTGGATACTAGCTATCTTCTTAGCAGCCGTTTTTTGTGCAGTGCTCTTGGGCTTGGTGCTGGCTTTTTTCGTTGTTTTCTGAGCAACAGACGTTTTTTTTGCTGCCGCCTTTGGTTTTTTTGAAACGGTAGCAACCTTAGATTTGCTTGACATTTTCTTGTAGGCGACCTCTAAGGATGTAGCCTTTTTCTTTAACGTGACATGCTCTTTTTCCAATACGGATTGTTTTGCTTTCATCTGTGCATATGCCTTGTTGAGCTTGTCTTTCTCTGATGCGAGCATATTGATTCGTCCTTCGAGGTTCTGGTTCATTGCCTCAAGATTATCAGATTTTTGTTCCAATCCATTAATCGTCTGGCTAAGCCCTGTGTGGAATTGATGCATCGCACTTTTCTGAAATCTCTCATCCTGTTTCGCATATTTATAGGGATTTTCTATTCCGTGGGCTGTTTTGATGTATGCAACTGATGCCAACGATATCAAAGGAATGACGAGAACAACATATTTGTTACATTTTTTCAATGTCATTTTTTTTCTTCCTCCTGAGCTTTGTAGAGGGTGAAAATATTAGCAAGGTTTATTTTAAGTATATTACATCTAAGAATTGAATTTGCAAGTATTTTTAATAATTTTTACAAAAATATTTATAACCTGAATATACTTTCAATCTATGAGATAATTGTTTTTTTAAATTGACTTCTTTTATAAATATCAATATCATTTATTTCGGTAAAACAAATATTTCTACTAACCCTTTTGGAGTATCGGTAGATGAAAAACAAAAAAACCAGGAAGAGTATTTGCTTTGGATGTAATTATGCGATTATCTTGGATGGTAAAATTGCTTTTTGTAATATCCTCATGCGTAACGTGTCATACAAGTCGTGTACTGCCTTTGAACGGAATTGGCAGATAAACGATATCGTTCCGGAGAAAACGAAGGAGAGGAAAAAGGGGGATTAAAAAGTCTTGTAAAAGCCTATTTAAGTATAAAGTTATTATGGGAAAGTGATAAAGGGATAATGTTGTTGAGGCATTATCCCTTTTTGTTTTAAAGAATAAGTAAAATGTGAAATTTGACTAGTGATCAGGGTCTGGGTATTGTATCGTCAATTTACCGGAAATCCTCTGTGTGTACCTTTTCTGATTCTGGTGGTCCTGATCAGAAATTTGGATTTCTGCGTTTCCGCTAAAACTTATCTTTATGTAAGAGCTTTTAATATACGCAGTGCCTGAAACATAATTAACCCAAAAATTTACGTTCTGCTCACCGCCTCCACCTGTTGTTGAAAAACAATCATCTAAATCTAACGCTTCCTGCACCGTTGCTCCGTATTTCTCCAGAATTCTGCCTATAAGGTCTGTCATAGCGTTTTGGTCTAATTCTATTCTGACATTCCTTTTACTGCCACCTCCACCGTCTTCCTGAGGTTCGGCATCTACCTCTATAGATTCTTCATCCAGGGTGTCGCCGCATTCCGTATCATCTGCACCGAAATCAAAACTGAATGTCGCACTTTCAAATGTGCCTTCGTCGTCATAGTCATCGTGGCTCGATTTTGAATTTCCCTTTTTGACAAAGTCTTCGTCATTCTCTTCTTCACTTATAAAAACATCAACAGTTCCACCCACCTCTTCTTTAATCTTCTTTTTTCCTACCTTTACCTGAATAGATCCATTAAAATCATATGTTTCTTGTGCAAATACCTGATGTGCCGAACTCAATGCAGCAACAAACATAAATACAAAAACACCTACAAAATATTTCTTCATCTACCCCTCCTTTTTAAATGAAAATTCCTATACAATTAAATTACGAGTATCATACTCTGGTAAATTCAAACTGTTCTTTAATTAGTAAAAAGCAAGTTTTCATGCCGGTCTTAAAGAATCCAAAGTAAATGCTAAAGGACATTGTCATATCTGCTTAAAATCGGTATATTTTTAAGTATTGTAATTGAGGTTTATGCCTCCGTATTTCCAGATATAATATATATCGGTTAAAATGCAAAATTCTTTAATTTTCGAATGGCATAATTCAAATTTTATTGACTAGATTTTTAATTTATGCTAAACTTTTGTAAATTTGAACCGTATATTCATGGATAAGTAGGTAGGCTGTATTGGTTCTTTGTATTGATTTGATTCCTCCAGGTCGTTTCAAAAGCCATGTGATACAATATATGCACGGACATAGCTGAATATATATTAAGATTGCTTGTGATGTGTTATTTATGTAATTCAATTCATGGAGAAGGAAATGAAAGCAGAAGAAGTTGCTCAGTTTAAAAAACTGCTCCTTTCGCTGAGAGAAAGGCTAGTAGGGAAGGTAGATGTTATGCAAGGAGAGACATTGCAAGATGCCTCTGGTGATCTATCTAATGTTCCGATTCATATGGCAGATGTGGGTACGGACAACTACGAACGAGATATCATGATAGAACTTATACAGAATGGAGAAGAAGGTGTCCGCAATATAGATACTGCTTTAGAAAAGATCGAAGAAGGCGCTTTTGGAATCTGTGAATTATGCACAAAAAAAATAAATAAGGACCGACTGAAGGCGGTGCCTTATGCAAAACTATGCATAGACTGTCAGAGGGAAGAGGAGATTGATAACGTTTAAAATAAATTTATGAAAAGCACTGCTACCTTTGTTATTGCTGTTGTGAGTGGTGTTATTGCCGATATTGTATCAAAGTGGGTAGTTTTCTCTAAACTCGATGAATTTGGGAAATTAATTGTAATTCCTGGGTTATTAAATATATTAAGAAGTAAGAATGAAGGCGTTGTTTTTGGCCTATTTCCTGGCAAAACCAGCGCCTTTATTGTTTTTTCAGCGATAGCAATTGTAGTAATATTACTTATTTACATAAAATCCGATAAAACAATTTTTATATCAAATCTCGCATTAGGACTTGTTCTGGCTGGGGCAATAGGGAATTTGTGGGATAGGATATGGTTTAGAGGTGTTCGAGATTTTATCGATTTGCATATAGGTGACAAATACCACTGGCCTACCTTTAATGTTGCAGACAGCTTAATCTGCGTTGGCATATCTATTCTCGTTTTTACATCCTTCTCTGCACCAAAACCCAAGGAAACCGCTTAACAACCATTTCTTGTAAGGTCGCGATACCTTTTTAACAAATCGAGAGTGATTTTCCCAGGTTGCCCCGTTCCGATTTTTCGTCCATCAATCTTCACAACGGGAATAATCTCTGCAGCAGTTCCCGTTAAAAAACATTCTTCGGCAATGTACAAATCATATCGGGTCATTAATTCTTCTCTAACCTGAACACCCATCTCAGTAGCCAATTTCATCACGACATTCCTGGTGATA
>JAUSDH010000176.1 GCA_030650655.1 Candidatus Brocadiaceae bacterium | reverse complement strand
TGCAATTAAATATCGAATATCGAACAAAAAATGTCGAATTATTAAGTTTTTTTCCTTCGAAATTCAATATTCCTTGTTCTACATTCGATATTTCACTCTTAAATGCTATAGCTCTTTCTTAAGTTAACGCCTATGCCCCTTAATCCCCTCTTTATAGAGGGGAAAGCACGATGCTCCGTTAATTTGTGCAAGGCAACTCATACTATGTGCTTATCTCGTAAAACTGAAGAAAGGTAAAAATGGGCTTTTCACACGTACTCCAAAAGATTACTACCCTATTAAACCTGATTAAATTCTCTCACACCATATTTTCATTTCCTTTCGCCGTGATGAGCGCATTTCTTGCAGCGGGTGGCGTGCCTGGCATAAAACAATTATTGTTAATCATTGCAGCGCTGGTAACGGCGCGCAGCGCTGCTATGTCTTTTAACAGACTGGTCGATACTCATTACGACGTCAATAATCCGAGGACAACCTATCGTGTCACTCTCCAAAAGAAAATTGGCAGAACGAACATGTGGATGTTTACCATCCTGTGCGCCGCGCTTTTCATTCTCTGTGCGTGGTTGATCAATCGACTCGCCTTCTACATGTCACCCCTGGCCATACTCATCATCTTTGGATATTCATACACAAAGCGGTTTACCCATTTATCCCATTTCGTTCTCGGCCTTGCATTAGCGCTTTCCCCCATCGGTGCATGGGTGGGGATACAGGGCACATTGGCAGTCACACCATTCTTGCTGGCATTTGCTGTTGTCTTATGGACTGCGGGATTTGATATCATATACGCATGTCAGGACGTGGAGCATGACGTGAGATCAGGACTACATTCAATACCCAGGAGATTAGGCATTAAGGGGGCGTTAATACTTTCTGGCATATTGCACCTTTTCATGGTAGGGATACTCCTGATACTGCCCCGGTATGCAGGTCTTGGTATTATTTATTCTATGGGAGTATATGTCGTTGCCGCATTGCTTCTGTATGAACATTCACTGGTAAAGCCCAAAGACCTGTCTAGGGTCAATACCGCCTTTTTTACCATGAACGGGATTATCAGTATGGGACTCATGGGTGTGACCTTGATAGACATCTTTGCAGGATAATGTGGTACTCGTTGGTAGAAATATGCAAATATCTTTTAACAGGAATTAAGGATTTGCAATATACGATTTGAGATTTTAGATTTGTGATTTAAAATCGCAAGTCGTACCTCGTACATCGTAAATCAAAAATAGTTTAATGCTGATTTCTTATTTGTTCTATCGTCTGCTGAATAGCCACATAAGGAAGGAGAGGATGATACTCACAATAATGCTGGTAGTAATGGGAAAGTAAAAACTAAAGTTCTTCTTTTGAATGGCGATATCTCCGGGAAGCCTTCCTATAAAAGGAATCTTGCTGCCGAATAAAAATAGCCCGCCCACGACAATCATGATAATACCAAAGAATATTAAAATCTTGCCAAATGCGCTGAATTCACTCATAATTATGTACCTCATTTTCTAAAATCCAATGTAATATGCAGGTTATTCCTTCAAATTCTTCAGGCTTTTCTGTGGGTATATCAATTAGCCTTCCCCGCCCTTGATGGGAGGGGTTAGGGGAGGGTGAGACAAACAATGTTTTCTTATTACTTCCCATACTCCCTGAATATTTTCCAAAACTTCATTATTCCAGAATCTTAAGACTTTAAAACCTCGCCCTTCAAACCATGTATCCCTCTCACTATCTTTTTCCCTGCAATGCAGACTTCCGTCAACTTCCACGATGATTCTTTTTTCATAACATACAAAATCCGCTACATAGTTACCA
>JAUSDH010000169.1 GCA_030650655.1 Candidatus Brocadiaceae bacterium | reverse complement strand
GTTCATGACTGATTGACCCTTGATGCGTTCCCAGCAGCCAGCGTTTAAAAAGAGAGATTACCTTATGTAGTGTCTGAACGGAAACCCTCCAGAGCCAAATAGAACAAGTCAAAGCAAGTGGAAATAGTTAATGAATAGCATTGAATATTTTCGTGAGAAATGGTAAAACATGGCGAAAACAAAGGGATTCTTGGTGTAAAGAGTCCAAACATTCGAATCATTAACAAAAATGACAAAGGACATTCGCGAGAACATGAGAAAGAGATTTGAGCAGCAACGGAAACTTGGGGTCATATCCATTTCGGAAGTAAGGCTTCCATTAAAGAGTCGAGATGAGCTACCACCGATATTGAGGGCATTGCAACATATCTATGTCACACCAGAGTTGAACGAGGAGGTATTCAGGATATTAGAGGAGCGGGTGCAGAAGGGGAAGAAAAAGACGGGGAGATACGGGATGGAATTGTGGCATATATTGGTATTATCGGTAGTGAGGTTGGGACTGGATGCCAATTACGATAGG
The DNA here is from genome assembly GCA_030650655.1 of Candidatus Brocadiaceae bacterium. Lineage (GTDB taxonomy): Bacteria > Planctomycetota > Brocadiia > Brocadiales > Brocadiaceae > Wunengus. Next base: position 1,777 of record JAUSDH010000169.1, on the reverse strand, counting down.
CTGGAGGATTTTGCCAACCATCATAACCTTATCAGGCAGATAATGGGTGTAGAGACGGGATTCGGAGAAGGCAGGGTCTTTTCGATGCAGAGCATCAAGGACAATATAAGTTTATTGGATGAGGAGACCATCAGGCAGATAAATGAAGTGGTGATATCATCGGGGCATCAGTTGGTTAAAAAAAAAGACGAAGGAATGCGTATTAAGGTGGATACGTATGTGTTAGAGTCGAATGTACACTTTCCGACAGATATGAATTTGTTGTGGGATGCGGGACGCAAGAGCCTGGACATGATAGAGGATGCAATAGAGGAAGGTCTCCTGGGTTGGAAAGGATGGCGCAAGGGCAAATATTGGCGTAGAGAGTTAAAGAAACTGATGAGGATCAGCGCAAAGGCGTCAAGGAACGGAGGGAAAAATAAGAACGAAATAGAGAAAGAGCAGGTGAGGAGTTACCTGGAATTGGCGAGGAGTTTGAGTGGAAAGATAGGTGCGGGTCTGTTCGTCATCTATGAAAGAGTGCTAACGACGAACCAGGTGGAGATGCATGCAAAGAAAATAGAGACGCTGGAGTATTTTCACGGGATGTTGAATAAACAGATAGACCTTGTGGAGAGAAGGGTGATCCGTGACGAGACAATACCGGCGGAAGAAAAGATTCATTCGTTGTTTGAGCCGCATACGGAGTGGCGGTACAAAGGCAAGTCAAACAAAAGGGTAGAGTTGGGACATAATATTCTGGTGACAAGCGATCAGTGGGGTTTTATCGTAGACCATTTAGTAGTAGAAAAACAGGCGGATGTATCATTGTCAATCCCTTTGGCAGACAGGTTGTTGAGCCGCTACGGGGAGGGTGTAATCGAAAGTATAAGTTTTGATAAAGGTTTTTACAAGAAAGAGAACAAAGAGTTGCTGAGTTTGTATATACCTGCGGTAATCATGCCCAAGAAGGGCAAGAAGAATAAGGCGGAACAGGAAGAGGAATCGGGTAAGACGTTTAAGAATCTAAGACACAAGCACTCGGCGGTAGAATCTGATATCAATCGTTTGGAACATCACGGCTTGGATAGGTGTCTGGACAAAGGGTTGAAGGCATTTAAAAGGTATTGTGCATTGGGAGTGTTAGCTGCAAATTTGCACAAGCTGGGAAACGTGCTTCAGGAGAAGGCACGAAAGCAGTGCGAAAAGTCGCGCAAAGCCGCCTAAGCAAACAGAAAACACGAAGAAAAACAGTCTGCCGGGAGGCAGGTACGCCCAGGCAAGGCTAAAATAAAGGGAATTTTGCAGATAATGTGTGAAAGAACTTTGTTTTTAGCAAAAACCTTGTCTCAAATTTTAAAATGATCTATTGGCAACGAGAAAATCGTCCTCGCTCTTTTCCAAAAAGTGCGTTTTCGTTCAGACACTATATAAGCAGAAATTACGTTTCTCCCTTTATACAATGATGCATTGCTAACGAAGATCAACGAGTAGCTTATTCTCAACAATCAGCCTGCCTTTCTTTATTACAGTCTTTACGTGATTTATTCCAAAATAGTAAGGTAATTGATTATAATCATGAATATCAAGGATTATCATATCCGCTTGCTTGCCGACTTCTATACTTCCAATCCGGTCCGCCATTCCAACCGCATGTGCAGCATTTATTGTGACGGCATTGATAGCCTGCGCAGATGTCATACCCAACTTGAGACACGCCAGTGTGATTAACAGCTGTATATTTTCACAGGGACAGGTACCGGGATTAAAATCAGTTGCCAATGCAATGGGCAGCCCT
>JAUSDH010000168.1 GCA_030650655.1 Candidatus Brocadiaceae bacterium | reverse complement strand
AATCAGATCGTCTTCGGAAGTTTGGTACCATGGAATGGAGAATGGTATTGGTCTGGCAAACAGTTGGCTTACGATAACCTAACAGATGAAGATATTCGGCAATTGAAAAATACCTTTCTTCAAACTACTTCAAGAGTTGCTTACCGCTATTGTGATCAACTTGCTGAGAAAGCAAAAGAAAGAATAAAAGTTCAGTATCACGATTTTGTAAAATATCATGGAGACGATCTGGTCGTTTATCCCGACGGGCTTTCTATGGCTGCTGGTACGCAAAAACAATATCGGTTGTTTTATGAATCCCAACCTGAAGAAGAAGTCGAACGAGTAATCCAAAAGCATAAACTGCAAAATCCGTGGCCTAAAATATCTCTACCACAACAGATTCTTGATGCCAACGATGGAATCGGTGTCTTCTTTAACCCGGACGAGGGACAGGAAATTATGGTAAGTTTCAATGACGTTGTAAACGGATTTATGAAAAAAGGTGTTAATCTGAATGCGGATGATGCTGATAGCATAAGGTCGTTCATATTCTCTGATTCAATAAGTCCTAAATTTGTCAAAAAATTAGTACAAAAATACGGCGACGAATCCATTGCATCTGCATTTTTGATCCGTAACGACCATCACACGCCTTACCTGGATTATTTACTTCGGCGACATAAAGGGCATTTCTACAGAAATAGATATCCGAGCATTACGCTCGTCTAACATTAAAATCAATTATCAAATATTTTTCAAAATTGTATAGGAATTTTTATTTCATTTATGCGGGTTATACGATGTATGGCGTAGAGAATCCACCTTAGAAAAGGGGGCTAGGGGGTTGTAAAATAGCCGAGAAAAAACACAACCCCCTGAATCCCCCTTTATTAAGGGGGACTGCATAGGAATAACTCGTTGAATAATCTTTTATGTGGAAATACTCATTGCTCATAGCACTGTGTGTCCTGAAAGGGTTTATTCTACCCGCCGAGGTGTTGGCGCTAAGACCATTTGTTACGACAGATGCAGACGTTGTTGAAAAACATGAGATAGAAATTGAGTTGGGAATCTTCGGTATCCAAGTGCAAAAACATTCCGGCGCTGATGAGCTTATCATAAAAGTTCCAGGTATTCGATTTAACTACGGCCTTCCGTATGACAGTGAAATTGTGCTCGAAACTACGGGTGAGTTAATTGACAACGAGTACGCAGGTTCGCTGGACATAAAGGAAAAGCAATTTGCCGATACAGCGGCCTTTTATAAAAAGGTATGGTGGCGTGGAAATAACTTTCTCCCCAACTTCGCAACAGAAACGGGGATTGTATTTCCCACAGAAAAAGATACCGCTGGATTAAACTTTGAGGGCACAGGTATCCTCTCGTGGTATCTCAACAACCTTACGTGTCACCTGACGCTTGGCGGAGGCACTGAGAAAGAGCCCTTCGAGCAGAACAGACAAGGTCTCTTCATTTATGGCATTATATTAGACGTACCTCTACCTCAATATAAAAAACTCCATTTCGTATCAGAGTATAGCGGGGAAAAGGTTGAGAGCGCTATATTAGACCATCAATTACTGGGTGGGTTCACATGGGAAGGATCAAAAAATATTGAGTATGACATTGCCGGATTTACTGGCTTGAATAATGAGAGCGTTGATTGGGGCATAACTACGGGGATAACGTTTGTTATTGGGAAAACATTTTACCGCAGGGAACAGTGAGGTTGCAGTAAAACCAGGAGGTTGAGAAGTTGAGAGGCTAAGTTTCCCAACTTCCCATCTTCCCAATTTCTCACCCTCTGTGGTTTTCTCACGTTCTTTGCGCCCTTTACGGTGAATTATTACGGTAAAACTAAAAATGGAGGTGCATTATGAAGTTCATTGCTATTGCATGCACAATTTTATTCATGTTAGTGAAAGTTTGCCACGCAGGAAATGAGGTAATCGTTTATACCTCTGAGGACAAGATTTTTTCAGAACCCGTTTTACAGGAATTCGGAAAGAAGACGGGAATAAAAGTTCGGGTTATTTATGATACGGAAGAAACCAAGAGCACAGGCGTGGTCAATCGTCTGATTGCAGAGAAAGACAATCCACAGGCTGATGTATTTTGGAGCGGGGACCCCATACGCCCAGTTTTACTCAAGATTAAGGGACTAACAGCACCTTATATCTCGAGTACTTCAGCAGACATTCCAGCGATATACAAGGATACGGGTGGGCATTGGACTGGATTCTCCGCACGGGCACGCATCATTCTTTATAATTCAAGCATTGTAAGTATGGACGAAAGACCGTTGTCCATATTCGATCTTGCTAAACCCATGTGGAGGGGTCAAGTAGCCATAGCTAATCCATTATTTGGCACCACCTCAGTACACATGGCGGCCTTATTTATCCTTTTGGGTGATGAAAAGGCCAGGAAGTTTCTGAATGATCTGAAGGCCAACGGTGTGAAGATCGTTTCCTCAAATAGTGAAGTACGGCGACTCGTTGCAAGGGGAGAGGTCAAGGTAGGTATTACTGATACGGACGATGCTAATGTAGCCGTCCGGGAAGGGAGTGCAGTAAAAATCGTATATCAAGATCAATCAGGTATGGGTACCCTTATCATGCCAAATATGGTGTGTCTCATTAAAAACAGCCCTAATCAGGAGAACGGGAAGAAATTGATTGATTACCTGGTCAGTAGTGAGGTTGAAAAAAGTCTGGCGTTTGCGATGTGTGCTCAGATGCCGCTGAGACACTATGTGCGCACACCTGCGGATGTGTTAACCATAGCTGCAATAAAAGGTATGGACATTAATTACCAGGATGTTGCCGTAAAGCTGGACAAGATCAGTGAATTTCTCAAACAATGGGCAGGATATTAATTATTTTGTTTATGTAATACAATACATACTCTTCCATAAATATTTCTTGACATCAAAGACAAATACGATAGAAATCTATATCGGAGAGGTAAGACCTCTGTGGGTCCCTTCCGTAGGTTGGCAAAGCCAGAGGGCACGCTCAAGCAGAATAGATAGAAAATGTTGTTCCTCTACCAATCGCAGTAGAAGGAGATAGGAGACCGCTTGAAAAGGCGGTCGCTGCTTTTTATAACCTGTTTTCATATTTCCTTTTCAAATCCTTCTGCTTCCAAGACTCCACATAAAATGCAGATTAAGTTCTAAGCAATCGTATGATGCGCAGGAATCACTTCAACAATTATTTTGCCCAAAAGTTCTTCCCCTAATACAACGCTGGCGTTTAAAATTTCTAAACCGGCTAGCTTTTTATCAGGTCCGTAGTTAGCTATAACGTCTTCACTTAACTCCCTGTTTTCTGCAGTTCCTGATTCCAGATGCCTGAATTCGATATATAAAGCATCAACTTCCGAGTCATACTGTATTTTCATTGTGTCACCTCCGAATTAGTAAAGTAAACTTTTACAGTCACTATTGTAATTTCTTCTGATTCATCTGCAAATATGGATTCTACTATTTTGTATTTATAAAATTTCTGGTTTATAGGCGAAAACGAATTAAATGCAAAGGAATGCCTTGATTTAAATTTTCCCAATTTAGCAGGTTCTCTTTTGCCTGTCCTGACAGCAATCTCAACTTCTTCTTCCGTAGCACCCCTGAGAATCATTTGCGATTTTGCGTGATTAGAAAAGTAAATTGGCTTCATGCCACGACACACTCATTGCCTTTAAGATAAAATCTCCACTTTCATCAAGGTACAGATAATGCATTATTCAGATTGCCTACCCTCCACAATCTCAATCTCCTGCCTTTGCACTCAGAAAATATGCCCGTCCAATCTTTCACTACGATCACAGATAAGGTAGTATTCAAGAGACAGTACCTGCCCTCCGTTGTTGTTCTTAATTCCTTGATTTTTGACCCCCTTCACAACATTGGAAATACTATTTGCTGAATGCTTAAAACTCATTCTGGAGAAAAGTTCCAATATGAACCCACTGGTCAATGAGCTTTTTAGCATCTTCATCCTTCTGAATGACATCTCTAGATTTTTCAAACATCTGGCAATATACCTTTATCATATTTGCCATTGCAATCATTATAAGTTTCATCGTGTCAACACAAAGGGCTTTTTGAGTCTCTTTGGTTTGTGCATTACTTACCTGCTGAGCGCTTTGGCATCCTGAGTGTGCCCACATGCATAAATAGCTGTAAAACTGTTTAGCATGAATTTCACTTAAGCCAGCAGACAAACCTATGTTCGTCCATGACTGAAGCCTCCATGCTCCCTTTTCCTTTTCCATTTTCCTAAGTAATTTCTCTTTTTTCTCTTTATCAAGCTGTTTAAAGAAACTGTTATTGTTAATCTTTTCCTTCAAGGCATCAATGATTTTCTTGTCATCGGTAAGTTGCTTTTTCCCTTCCTCAGGCCGCGATGGAAATTTTTGTCTGTCGATATAGCTTGCACGAAGCCATGAGTAATACCTAAAGTCTTTCTCATCATCTGACCGAGGTTCTACGAAAACATAATGGAAAACTAAGAAGGACTCAAGTGCTGCCCTGCCTAAAACATTTATCGATCCCGGATCAAAGAAGCCGATCCCTCTATCTGTAACCTTGATACCTGGCAAGGTCGTACTTCTAAAAAGATACAGTGCCGATGCAGCATGCCCAATAAATTTCATAAAAAGCCCTTCAGCATCTAATAACCGATCGTCCTCCCCTAATGCAGTGCCTTTATTTGCCTCTGCAACTTTGATTAATGTCTCAAGCATCTTTATATAATCTTCTTCTTGAAAAGTGGGCATCTCATTCATTCCTTTACACACTCCTTGCTTTATCCAGCCTGTTCTTTACCAACTCGCAAACTGGCTACACCAATTTTAAAGCAAACTTTCCTCTACCCTCTTTTTCAATTGTTATTTCTTCATTATAGCTTTTTGTCTCAATTTATCATATACATTAACCTCTCTCAATCCTATTTTCATAAAATTCTATCAAAACTGTGCGTAAATTTAATGTTGTCTCTGATTCAAATTCAGTACAATATTTATATGCAGAAAAAATTGACTTTGGGATTCTTCTTTACACTCTTTCTCTGTACCTCCTTTTTGCCGATTGTGTGGATGTTTGGGAATTCTCTATACGAAGAGGACAGTTTTTCATTCGCCTATTACCGTGATATTTTTCTAACACTGAAATACGGAAAGGTTATCTCCAACAGCCTTATCCTTGCCTCTATTACAACCATCGTATCTTCTCTCATTGGCGTCCCTGCAGGATTTTTTCTGGCAAAAACAAATCTTCCTCTTAAAAAATTTTTCAAAATATGTTTTTTTATACCCCTGATTATCCCCTCCTATATTATCGGTATTGCATGGGTAAATCTGCTGGGGAAAACAGGATTTCTGAATAACGTTTTCTCTCAGTATACGTTGCTCTCGCCTGAATCTATTTCAGATTTTATCTACAGCATCTATGGCGCTTCATTTATCCTATCAATAAACCTCTTTCCCGTTGTGATGTTAGTAACCGAATACGCCTTAAAAAGTATAAACCCGCGACTTGAGGAAAGCGGCCTGGTTGTGGGCAGTGTATTTCAGGTATTCCGGCAGATTATATTACCTTTAATCGCCCCTGCTATTCTCTCCAGTATGATGATTGTCTTTGTGTTATCTCTCTCCGAGTTTGGAGTGCCGTCATTGCTGCAGGTCAATGTCCTCACTACTCAAATATTTACTCAATTTAGCGCCTTTTATAATGATAAGGCGGCCACTGCTATTGCCTTTCCACTCATAGTAATCACTTTTATTCTCATTATGCTGGAGAAAATCTATATGCGTGGAAAATCCTTTGAGATAT
>JAUSDH010000145.1 GCA_030650655.1 Candidatus Brocadiaceae bacterium | reverse complement strand
AGGGTTGCGTCCTCTTTTTTAAAGGGGGATATTTTTTCTAAATACCGGGTGGAACCACAGCCTGTTACAAAAAAGACGAGAACAATAGAGAGTAGCGTGTTTGTATCCATTCTTTTATTTTTTCTTTCTTTTAAGTTTTGACTTTATTTTTAATTCGATATTGATTACATATCGATTGTAAAATTTTGTCTTTTTCATCTTGGCAACAAGAGCAGGTTTTCCCGGAAAACTGGTAATATAGAAACCTGCTAAGATTGTAAGTAGTCCCGGTCCGGGGGTAAAAATCATCATACAGCCAATGATTATAAGACAAACCCCGCCAGTGTTCTTCGCAACATTTTTTATCACTTTCTTCATCCGCATTTCCTGAGCATAAAATATTTATCTACGGGATGTGACACCTTAACGAGTACCTTTTGTCCCGCATGGGCTGCTTCAATTGGTTCATTGTGTTCGTTTCTAAGGTCTAAAAGTACCTGGCTGAAATCTTCACTCAAACGCCTTCCTATTATTTCTACGGGAGTGTTACTCATGATTCTGTTTTTTGCCAGTACCTCTGCCACTCCATCTGAAAGAACATTATTAATCATGCCCAGATAATCATATTCTTTTATGTAGGAACTCCCAGGATGCGTTGTCTGGCTATTATACCCTTGATTTCCAAAAAAGAAGCCAGTCCCGTATTCCCTGTGACTAACCTTTCCAAGCTCAGACAACCATCTTTGATCGTATATGTATCCGCCGGGATCGGCAAAATAACGATCCAGTGCCTCTCGATACACTCTTGTTACAGCGGCAACATAATACGGGCTTTTCATACGCCCTTCGATTTTCCATGCAGTAACGCCTGCATGGACCAGTTCCGGAATATGTTGAATCATACAAAGGTCTTTGGAGCTCAGGATAAAAGTGCCACTTTCGTCCTCAACAATAGGATATGTCTCGTCTGGTCGTTTTTCCTCTTTAAGGGTATATTGCCATCGGCATGAATTCGAGCAGTCGCCCAGGTTTGCATGTCGGTTGGACATAAAGCTACTCAGAAGACAACGCCCTGAATACGACATGCACATAGCGCCGTGCACGAATACCTCAGTTTCTATTAAGGAATCGTTGGTAATCTCTTTAATTTCACCAAGCGTCAATTCTCTGGCAAGGACTGTTCGTTTTATGCCCTGTTGATGCCAGAACTCAACAGATTTTGCATTGGTAGTGTTTGCCTGCGTACTCAGATGAACGGGAACATGAGGCGCAATTTCTTTAACTGTCAGGAAAATCCCCGGGTCTGAGACAATTACAGCATTTACAGGAATTTCAGCAAGTTTTTTTAAGTAAGAACGTATACCCCTGGCATGATAATTACGTGCAAAGATATTTAAGGCAACATAGATTTTCTTGCCTCGCTCATGAACCCAGGAGGTGGCCGCTTTTATTTCCTCTATGGTCAGATTGGTTGCCCCCATCCGCAAATTAAAGCCCTCTCCGCCAACGTAGACGGCATCGGCGCCGTATTCAATCGCAGTTTTGAGCTTTTCAACATCGCCTGCCGGCGCAACCAATTCTGGTTTTTTACATGGTGAGTTGTTGGTTTGTATCATTTTTTGATTCTATTCTTTTTCATGTATTATATTCAATATCTTTTGAATGTCTTTCTGAAAATTTGAGCGTTCAATGGTGGGCAAGCCCTGCGCTGAAATCCCAAGGAGATCACTTATAGCAATTCCTATCCTCTTTTCACCGTAATCAATTCTCATAATACGCACAAGAGAAACGCGCTCCATTTATTTTAAGTCAGGCCTTCGGCAACTAAATATTCCCCTCCCTTGATGGGAGGGGCAAGGGGAGGGTGATTAGCTTTTTACTTCACCCCCACCTAGCCTCCCCCATCAAGGGGGAGGAACAATAGTTTGAAATTCCTATACATTAAATTAGGCTGCCAGAAGCAGCGACTTTTAAGCTCCCCTCTCATGCTGGTTCAGGCTTCTAGACTGAACCGAAACATTTTGTTTCAATCGAGGACGATTGAACCGTCAAAGGGGAATCCAAAAGTTTGAAATTCCTAAACGTCGGGTCAGGAACTACTCACTCACAACGTTGACAGTTATCTTCTCCTTTATGCCGCCGGCTTTGAATGTCACCTTTGCATTACCCGTCTTCTTTTTGGCGGTAACCGTGAAAGAAACCTCACCGTTTTCATTGGTTGTTTCGCCTGACGAGATGATCTTTATACACTTCTTTCCGGCTACGTTGACCCTTGCAGATACCTTCTCATTTGCAACAGGACAACCGCCTGCATCGGTTACCGCCACGACAACAACCTCCCTCTCCAGTTTTAAAAGCTTAAAGTCCCCGGTATTTGTTTCGACAGTTTTTACCTTTCCATCACACCCTGAAGGCGATGGGGTCGGTGTTGGTGTCGCTTCCACCGTCGGGGTGGGTGATGGACTTGCCTTAGGTGTTGGTGTTACAACAGGTGAGGGTGAGGACGTTGGAAAAATGGTCGGTGTCGTTGTGGGCGTTTGTAAGGCATTCGTGGCGTACTTGAGATCCCCATTCGTTCTATCATAATAGCTGATGTGCGCCTTGCCGGATGTGTCCAGGGCTATTGAGGTATACTCCCCCACAATTCCACCACTGTCCACCGTTGTCGTTACCCATACACCGCTGGCATTCGTGGCGTACTTGAGATCATAATTCGTTTCATCATAATAGCTGATGTGTGCCTTACCGGCTGTGTCCAGGGCTATCGAAGTATACATCCCCACATCTCCATCACTGTCCACCTTTGTCGTTACCCATCCACCACTGGCATTCGTGGCGTACTTGAGATCATAATTAGGATAAGAATCAAAATAGCTGATGTGCGCCTTACCGGCTGTGTCCATGGCTATCGAAGTATACATCCCCACATCTCCATCACTGTCCACCTTTGTCGTTACCCATTTCCCGCTGACATTCGTGGCATACTTGAGGTTCCCATGCGTACCATTATAATAGCTGATGTGCGCCTTACCGGATGCGTCTAGGGCTATTGAGGTATAATACCCCACATATCCATCACTGTCCACCGTTGTCGTTACCCATGCACCGCTGGCATTCGTGGCGTACTTGAGATCAGAATTCGTATAATCAAGATAGCTGATGTGCGCCTTACCGGATGTGTCCAGGGCTATCGATGCATAATAGCCTACGCCAGATAAAGAATCTACCGTCTCATAGACCCAGTTGCTACCGTTATAGTGCGCATAATAGAGATTTTTCTCCCCATAGGCGATATGGGGATTATTGTTGGAATCAATTGCAATTGCCCTTGAGGAAAAATAACTAAAACGTTTTGGGGCATCCACTGCCTCTATTGTCCATGTAGTTGATGAGGAATTATCTGAAGTATCATACATGCTTACTTTATGGCCGCCTTGAGTCTTGTCCAGGAGGCGATGTCTCCTCATGGGATCATACCTTACTGATCTGTCATCCATATTTGGATTACAATATCTGTCAATAGTATCCCTGAGTCTCTCCCTGGTTATTCCGTCCATTCCCATACTTCCTTGTTTTATATTACGTTCCCGATGCTGCCTCGACTCAAAAAGATCGTCATTCGCCAGAACAACAGGTAATTTTATTGGAATAATTACCAGAGAAAAGAGAAGTAATAAAATAAACCGCCTGGTCAATCTGCAACTGATTTGTTGTCCCATGCTCAATTACCTCTATAAGTTTGTTAAAGAGATGCGTAGTATGCTCAAAAGTATACGTTTTATAGTATCAGAACCCACCCCTGACCCCTCCCAAGAGGGGACTTTTTGATTCCCGTCTTGAGAGGGGTAAGGGGTATTTTCGTATCAAATATCTATGAATACCCAAGACACATTAATAAGATGCCGGTGCTAATGGGTACGAATAAATTATCCAGCGACTTCAGTGGCAGTGATTCAATTATACTAGAAAATGATGCGGCGAGCAAAGCATAAGAAATGGGTAAATAGATACATCCACAAAGGAAGGCCACAATCCAGGCAGCTATAGTGCCTTCCCAGCTCTTTTTTTTGTTATAAAATATACGATGGTTACCCATGCTTCGTCCCACTATTGTAGCAGCCGTATCGGCAAAGGCCACAATCATGATGACGGTACTTGCGATGACTGGAGGAAAGAACAGCAAGGAAAGGATTGCTCCAAAAATCAGAGTTACTGGACCAAATGCAATACCCCGTTCTTCCATCCTGCGAATGCTGGATTTTGTTACACGCCCTAACAGGGGGAATGAATATCCGTTGATTCTTAGACATTCAGAAATCATATAAATAATCGATAAGGCAAAAAGTACTGTTAGCGTTGTATGATAAACCAAACTTGAAAATACAGGCACACATGCGATGAGTATATGTAAGAGTTTTCTGCGAATTTCCTGATACCAGGAGTGTGTGTATTGCTTACGCATGCCTGCGAAGAGTGTTTTGTAAGTATCAGCATCCTCTATATCCAAAATGTCGAGTACCTCTGCAAGATTCCCGCTGTCAATCAGGTGTTGCGCCTGCTGTCGGACAGGATAATGGGCATTAACACCGATGTTCATGCTGGCTTTATGCATGATATTAAGATTGTTCCGGTCGTCTACAAGGATGATGGTGTCTTTCCACGTCAGGTTGTTTTTGTGTAATATATTTTCAATGATTTCTTTCTTCCCTATGGATTTGGAGAGACGGCCAAACACCTCACCCGTTAATTGGCTGTTATTTATATCAATCTTAACACCATAACCGTTATTTGCTGATAATCTGGCTGCAAGGTCTTTTACAAAGAGATCAGGCACTCCACTGCTGATAAGTACCACCTGATAGCCGTGATTATGTAATGTTTCGATTGTTTCCCTTGCATGTTTTATTAGGGCAATATTCTGATAAACTTTTTTAGCCTCTTCAAGCGTTATGCCTTTAAAACGTGCATAAACCCTTGTTAGTAACTCCCTGATAGATATTTTGTTTATGTTAAACAGAAAGCATAACAGGGCTGTTCGGATATAGATCAATATCCCGGCGTGACGCGCAAGGTGCAAAATGAAGTGCCCTTTAAAGAGGACTCCGTCTACGTCCATTACCACAAGTTTTTTAATGGAGCTATTTGTCATTAATTGAGTGTGTTCTGTGAAGCGCTACGCATTTGTATTCCTGAGTATATTCAGTACTCGCGTAGAAAACTAAAACATTCCCCCTACCATCCGTTTTACAATGCCTAAGCCAATAAATACGATTACCGGGGAAAGGTCTATACCTTTGAAAGGCGGGATGAGTTTTCGTACAGGATTTAATACAGGGTCTGTGATTTTATAGAGGAATCGTATGGCCTGATTATAAGGGTTGTGCGGTACCCATGAGATTACTATTCTAATAAGCAGTGCAATTTCATAAAGTCCAATGAGTTTACCTAAAAGGTCTCCCATGTAAAAGCTCCTTTTCCAATGAGTAGAAGGATAAATATTTTATATACTTATGATATACATGACTGAAAAATTTTATCATAGGTCAATACATAGAGCAACAAAAATAAATGTAAAGAGATACGGTCAGCCGAAGGATATGATTGCTTGAAATATAGGATATGGCGTGGTAAAATTGCCTCTTAATAGTTTAATAGTATAGGGATTTTCTTTTGGACGCAGATGAACGCGGATTCGTCGTGAGCGCTCAGTCGAACGATTATCAGGATTAAAATAAGGAAGAAAAAGGAAGCAAATGAAGACAGGTAGCAACTCCATGGGTATCAAGGGAACCATACAAATTATCCTGGATGAAATACATTCTGTGCTTGAAAAAATTGAAGAAAAGGCTTACGAGGAGTTTCTTTCGTCTATTCTTAATGCAAAAAACATCTTTGTTACAGGTCAGGGGAGATCTGGTATGGTGTCCCGTACCTTTGCCATGAGGCTTACGCACATCGGTTTAAATGCTTACTGTGTCGGCGACGCCACAACCCCAAATATCGATAAGGGTGATTTATTGGTAGCATGCAGCAGTTCCGGCAGTACGCATATAACCCGTTATATTGCAGGATTGGCTAAAAAATCGCAGGCTGCGATAGTAGCTGTAACCTCCCACAAAGACTCGCCGCTCGCGGGACAGGCAGATATTATTATTGAACTGCCTGTACAAGAAGTAAGTACCAACTACAAACATAGCGGGTCGATTCAGTTCCGCAGCACGCTCTTTGAGCAGGCGTGTCTGGTGTATCTGGACGGAGTCATTCTTTCGCTTGTGAATAAACTGAACAGTTCTGAAAAGGACATGCACAAGCGGCATTCCAACCTCGAATAAAACCCATCTCAAACAAGAGGATTCAAAACAGCCACAAAGTCACGAAGATAGTAGGGGAACGGTGCTCCGTGCC
>JAUSDH010000132.1 GCA_030650655.1 Candidatus Brocadiaceae bacterium | reverse complement strand
AGGTATTAATTTTTTATCAATAAGGTGATTATATCGTTTCAGGAGGGGTTCTATAACCTGGCTGGTAAATTCTTCCACCTGCTGGGGCGCCCTGCCAACCAATTTGCCCGGCTCTGAAATCTCCTTTAGCCTGGATTTTATATTTAAAAATGAGGGGTCTTTCCCGATTCGTTCTAAAAGGTCATTTTCTTTGCCTTCTTCTTTAATTCTTTGGGCAGCCTCCATGGCATGTTTACGAATTCTTTCGTGGAGTTCCTGGCGGTCCCCGCCGGCATTTACAGCCTCCATAAGGATGTTTTCAGTTATCATAAAAGGTAATTCATCAGCAAGGTGGCGTGCAATAATGGAGGGATAAACGCTGAATCCAGACGCAACATTTAACACAATGTTTAATATGCCATCAATGGCAAGGAATGCCTCCGGGACAGAAATTCTCTTGTTGGCAGAATCATCCAGCGTCCTTTCAAACCACTGGGCAGCAGCAGTAAATGCCGGATTCAAACAATTGCAGAGTACGTAACGTGCAAGAGCTGCTATACGCTCACAACGCATGGGGTTTCTCTTGTAAGCCATGGCCGAAGAACCGATCTGTTCTTCCTCAAATGGTTCTTCCACCTCTTTCAGGTGTTGAAGCAATCGCATGTCATTGGAAAATTTATGGGAAGATTGCGCAATACCTGCAAGGCTGAAAACGATCTGGCTGTCAATTTTTCGGCTGTAAGTCTGCCCTGTCACAGGATAATAACCATCAAAGCCCATCTTCCTGGTAACAAGATCGTCAAGTTTTTTTACCTTTTCGGTATCATTATTGAAGAGCGTCATGAAGCTGGCCTGTGTGCCTGTTGTACCCTTTACGCCATGGAACCGCAAACCCTTGATCCGCATTTCTATTTCTTCGATATCGAAAATAAAATCCTGTATCCATAAGCAAATCCGTTTCCCTAATGTTGTCGGCTGGGCCGGCTGGAAATGGGTAAAACTCAAGGTGGCAAGGTCTTTATATTTCGTCGCTTGATTTGAAAGGACGCTTACAATGTTTACAAGCTTTGCAAGGATAATCTGCAACCCTTCCTTCATTTGGATGAGCTCGGTATTGTCCTGGACGTAAGCGCTGGTTGCACCCAGATGAATAATCGGCCTTGCCTTTGGGCACTGCTCACCATAGGCATGAATGTGTGACATTACATCGTGTCTGAGTTTCTTCTCGTATTCACGCGCAACGTCAAAGTTGATCGTATCCTGAAAGCATCGCATTTCATCGATCTGGTCACCTGAAATAGTTTTTAGGCCAAGCTCTTTTTGCGCCTCTGCAAGTACAATCCAAAGTTTCCGCCAGGTGCTGAATTTATACTGATCAGAAAAGAGGTAGCACATCTCCTTGCTGGCATAGCGTTCAGAAAGCGGAGATTGATAACGAGTGTAACGGTCAGTTAGGGACATAAGTTTACGTATAGGAATTTCAATCTTTTTTGATTCCCCTCTAAAAAGAGGGGATAAATGGGTGTGTAAGTTTGCCGCAACACACCCCCAGCCCCTCTTTCTAGAGGGGAGCTTAAAAGTTGCTGCCGCGAAGGCAGCCTAATTTAACGTTCAGGAATTTCAAACTATTGTTCCTCCCCCTTGATGGGGGAGGTTAGGTGGGGGTGATGGAAAAAGTTAATCACCCTCCCCTAGCCCCTCCCATCAAGGGAGGGGAATATTTAGTTGCCGAAGGCCTAATTTAATTGCATTACCATGAACAAAGATACTAATTTTAAACGTTACCTGAAGCTTGATTTGCTGCCCACGCCGTGGTGCCCCGGTTGCGGGAATGGCATTGTCCTGAAAACGATCTGCCAGGCCTTTGATGAATTGAACCTGCCAAAGAACGGTACTGTGGTCGTGTCGGGAATTGGTTGTGCCGGCAGGAGCGCCGGTTACTTTGACCTTGATTCAGTCCACACAGCACATGGCAGGGCTATTCCTGTGGCTGAAGGAATCAAGTATGCCAATGACGCCCTTAATGTCGTGGTAATAAGTGGAGATGGTGACCTGCTTGGTATTGGAGGTAATCATTTGTTACACGCTATACGACGGAATACCAATATTACCGTCATTTGTTACGCCAATGAGATTTACGGTATGACCGGAGGTCAGGTCTCCCCCACGACTCCGCATGGTACGAAGACCCTTACTACACCGAACGGCAACCAGGATCAGCCGGCAGACGTTCAATCGCTATTTAAGCATCATAACTGCTACTATGCACGCACGACAGCCTATCACCTGAATCACATGAAAAAATGTATTATGGAGGCATTGGAATTTAAGGGATTCTCCTTTGTGGAGGCGAGAACCATGTGTATCGTCAATAACGGTCGCCGCCTGGGCTACAAGAACTCCAACGAGATGCTCCTGCACTACAAGGAATTTTACAAGGTGAACGATTATGCAGAAGAATTAGCGCAGAATGAGATTGGGATCATAAAAAGTGTTGTAGAGACAGGTTTTAAACCTGTCTCTACGGATTGATTCCTTGAGTTACCGTGGAAAGGAAAATGTCTTTTTTTTCAATAAACCTGTGATTGTGAAAAAGTTTACATAAAACTGTTCCGCCTGTTTCATATAAACCTTTGACAATTTATCATAATCTTCCAGCATCTTTTGTTTGTCAGAGACAAGGCCCTTTAGAGATTCTAATTCTCCTTTATAGGCATCGGCCCATTGGGCAATCATATTTTTTGTTACTTCTACATGAAACTGGATACCGTAAATATTCCTGCCGTACTTTAACGCCTGATTTTGACAGCGTTCTGAGAAGGCCAATCTTTTCCCTCCGGAGGGAATGTCAAAGGTATCTCCGTGCCATTGAAACACATTGAAAACTTCAGGAAGGTCTTTAAACAAATCGTCTTTGAATCCATGATCGTTGAGGACTATCTTGTACCACCCAATCTCCTTCTCGGGATTTTTCGTTACCCGAGCCCCTGTTGCCTTAGCAATGAGTTGCGCACCCAGACAAATTCCAAGAAACGGTACTTCCTCTTCAACCACCCTTGTAAGCAGGATATCCTCTTCTCTCAGGAACGGGTACTTCTCCTCTTCATACACATTCATAGGCCCGCCAAGACAAATAATTGCCTGGAAATCCTTTTTCAGTTTAGGCAATTTATCACCAGAGGAGAGATCAATAACCGTGTAGAGTATTTTATTGTCTTCCAGAAAGTCTCCAATAGTGCCCGGACCTTCGATACCAATATGTTTTATAAATAAGATCATAATTAAATCATTTCGGAATTACGATTTTAAATCCCAAATCGTAATTCCGAAATCCAAAATTATCTATGCCTTATCGCTGAGCTTGAACACGCAATATTCAGCACACATGGAGCAGACCTCTTCATTCTGTGGTCGTCCCTTCTCGCGAATGCTTCTCGCCACTTGCGGGTCAATACATGTGTTGAATTGCCCTTCCCAATCCCTCTTTCTCCTGAATTGCGACATCCGCTTGTCCCACTCCCAGGCCGATTTAACCCCCTTGGCAATATCAGCCGCATGGGCGGCAATCCGTGCCGCTATTACACCGATTCTTACATCAGCCGCACTCGGCAGACTCAAATGT
This sequence comes from Candidatus Brocadiaceae bacterium, assembly GCA_030650655.1. GTDB lineage: Bacteria > Planctomycetota > Brocadiia > Brocadiales > Brocadiaceae > Wunengus. Next base: position 4,060 of record JAUSDH010000132.1, on the reverse strand, counting down.
TCCGTTGGTGTTACGTAGCATAAGAAGTCAGCGCCTGCAGCGGCTGCAATAGCCCCCCCTATAGCAGAAGTAATATGGTCATATCCTGGGGCAATGTCCGTGACAATCGGCCCAAGCACATAAAAAGGCACTCCCTTGCAGAGTTCCTTTTGTAATTGTACCTGCGCAGCCACTTGATTCAAAGGTACATGCCCAGGCCCTTCCACAATAACTTGCACACCCGCGTCCAGCGCCCTCTGCGCAAGTTCTGCCAGCACATTCAACTCGTAAACCTGTGCACGATCGAATGCGTCTGCCAGGGCGCCGGGCCTCATGGCATCTCCCAAACTAATGGTCACATCATATTCTTTTGCAATCGCCAGTATCTCATCATATTTTTCATACAGTGGATTCTCTTTGCCAGAGTGAATCATCCATTCTACCAGAAACGTTCCGCCGCGGCTTACTACGCCGCAAATGCGCTTGCTTTCCTTTAAATGCTTGAGTACGCCCATTGTAGCGCCACAATGCACGGTAATAAAATCCACGCCGTCCTCACAGTGCAGCCTTATTGCTTCAAGCATGTCCATTGCAGTCATATCAACAATTGCATGTTTAAGCTGAACGGTCTTGACAGCCGCCTCGTAAATGGGTACGCTCCCCACGGCAATAGAAGATGCCCCGATAACCCTTTTCCGAATCGCTCGTAAATCGCCCCCGGTACTAAGGTCCATGACTGCATCTGCGCCTGCTTCTTCTGCTGCCCGCAACTTTTCCATCTCGTTTTCAACGTCGGGATAATCGGCAGAAGTCCCTATGTTGGCATTAACCTTGGTTTTGAGTCCAGCGCCAATACCGCAAACCTTTGTGGCCTTACGCTTGCGGTTTGCAGGAATGACGATCTTACCCTCGGCGATACGCATCCTGATTAATTCAGGATCGAGGTCTTCATCCTTCGCAACCTGTTTCATTTCTTGTGTAATGATATTTTGCCTGGCCTGTTGTAGCTGTGTCATAACTTCCTCAATTGTATTTGTCGTTTAGCCGCGAATTTACACGGATGTACACGAAATAATGTATCAGTTAATCCCCCTCCCCTAACCCCTCCCACCAGGGGCGGGGGAAAAACGCTTCCTCCCCCTCGATGGGGGAGGTCGGGTGGGGGTACTGAACTGTTACGAAATAATTAAGGTAAAATTCGTGTAAATTAGTGTCCATTCGCGGCTACTTTTTTAAAGCGCAGAACTATTCCTTCGTATCCTTTGTATTAATTCTCTCGGCTAGCGCATAAAGCCGTTTCACTTCGGCATCCGTCAATTTCCGGTACCTGCCGATTTTCAATGTCGGATCATATAAATTACCAATTTTTATCCGCCGCAGTATGCGCACCTTATAGTTGCACTCATTGAGCATACGGCGGATCTCCCTATTTCTGCCTTCCTTTAACACCATCTCAAACCTGCTCCGTTGCTTGCCTTTCCGTACATGCTGAACCTTTACCGGTTGTGTCTTGCCGAAGGAAAGCCAAACACCCGATTCCAATGCCTTAAGTGCCGTAACCGTCAGGTATCCATCGACCTCAACAAAATACGTTTTGCTAACCTCGTACTTCGGATGAGATAATTTGTTTGCCAGGTCACCGTCGTTGGTTAAAATGATCAACCCTTCGCTTTCCTTATCCAGCCGTCCGATGGTGTATATCCTTTGCGTTACATTTTCTATGATGTCGACTGCCTGGATCCGGCCCAGCTCGTCACGATTTGTACATACAAAGCCCTTCGGCTTATTGAGTAAATAATAAATCGTACGCTGCTTCTTTATCGGCATGTCATCGTAACAAATCCTGGATTTATCGGCATCGACAGTCGTACCCAGGGTTGTGACCAGCTTACCATCAACGGTTACCCTTCCGGCGGTAATGATTCTTTCACACTCCCGACGTGAACCGACCCCTGCCTCTGCCAGTATTTTTTGCAAACGTTCTAACATAAATAATATTTCCTAAAATCACAATTCCCACTCTTGACGGAATGCTGTTTTAATTTTACGGGCACCATGTAATACTGCAAGAATTTCTATATCCTCAGTATCCTCTATAATTCCATAAACGATTCTGTAATTTTGATAAATGACTTCCCTGAATTTGTAACTTTCAAGTTCTGGTACAATACGACCACAACGAGGCATCATCTCAAGCTTTGTGGTTGCTTTTGATAAGAGACTTTATGAATCGGGCTGCGTATGTTTTGGAGACTTTGGCAATATAATCATGAATTGCTTGTAAATTGTTACAGCCTTTTCTGTCCATCTTATTTTACCCATTGCTCGACTCTGGTGAGAAGTTCTTCAGTGGTCAGGAGCTTTCCGTCCTGGGCATCTTTAAGACCATCAAAGACTTGAGCAACGAAGTTTATCTCATACATTATGTCTTCAAAAGAGCACTCGTCAGGCAATTTTTTTATAGCTTCTATAGTGACTTCTTTAAGTAATCCCATTTTAACACCCCCCGCCAGGTTCAATCTTAAACGAATCAAACCCTCAAACATTTTTTGCTAATTTTTGCTTTTCACCTTTCTTTTTGCATCACGCAACATTTCCTGGGCCTGTTTGCGGGTAATATCCGTTTTTTCACTGCCCCTGATCATATCGGCAATCTCTTCAAGACGGGCCTCACCTGAAAGGCTTTCAATGGTAGAAAAAGTCTTGCCGTTTTTTACCTCTTTACTTACCTTCCACTGTTCATCGGCGTAGCTGGCAATTTGAGGAAGATGGGTAATGCAGATTACCTGATGCGACCGTGCGATACTGCTCAACTTTTCACCAATTACCTCTCCCATCCTGCCGCCAATATTGGCATCAATCTCGTCAAAGACCAGTACGGGCGTTTTATCTACTTTTGCCAGTTGGTGTTTTAAGGCAAGCATGACTCGTGATATTTCACCGCCAGAGGCGATCTTTCTGAGTGGCTTTAAATCCTCACCCGGATTGGGAGAGATCAGAAAATCGATCTGATCATACCCGTAACTATTGGCGCTTGACACATCGGGATTTCCATTCTTATTCAAAAAGGGTGACGTGATTTGAGCACAAAACCGCCCGTGTGGAATGCCCAAGTCGTGAAGTTCTTCATTGATCGAAGGAGACAGCTTTTCAGAGGTTGAAAGGCGTTTCTGGGTTAGTTCACTGCCTTTCTGCTTCAATACCTCTGTCAGTGCCTGTAATTCTTCATCCACCTGCTCAGCCGTTGTTCCTTCACCCGTAAGCTGCTTCAGTTTTAATGCTGCTTCGTCACGATACGCCAAAATTTCCTCTACCGTGTTTCCATATTTTGCCTTTAACTTTCGAATCGTGTTTAAACGTTCTTCGATGTATTCCAGCCTCTGAGGGTCATAATTAAATCCGTCTCTATATTTTCCTAAGGAAAAGGCCGCATCCTCTAGTTGATAATGCGATTGGCTGCAGACGTCAAATATCTTTTGTAAAGCTTCGTCGAGTTTCGCAACCGATTGCAATTCTTTTACAACGGACTTTAATCTTTCAACAACGGACTCGGAAGACTCGTAGAGTTGCTCATAACAGGAAGTAATGGTACTGTATATTTTTTCTGCGTTACTTAAGATATTCCTTTCTTTTTCGAGTTCTTCTACCTCGCCCACCTTGAGTTGTGCCTTGTCGATCTCATCAATCTGGAAGGCATACAAATCTATCTTTTGTCTTCGCTCATTTTGATTGTTCCTCAGTTCGTCCCGCAGTCTTGTTTTTTCTGTAACCTGCCTGAAAATCTCGGAAAAACCCTCCCGTAATGGAGAAATTCCGCCAAAATCGTCAAGGATATAGAGTTGATTGATTCCGTGCAATAATGCCTCATGCTCGTGTTGCCCGTGAATATTAACCAGCATTTCACCGATTTCTTTGAGCATGGTCACCGTTATAGGGACGTCATTTATACGGCATCTACTCCGTCCGCTGGTGTCTATGCTCCTTTTGATTAACAGCTCATCCTCAATCGCCTGGTTATCAGATACCTTTTTAATTTGTTTGAGAAGGTGCTTGTCCTTGATATAAAATTTACCAATTACGG
>JAUSDH010000185.1 GCA_030650655.1 Candidatus Brocadiaceae bacterium | reverse complement strand
TCAAACCCTATCTGTAGCTTAATGTCCCATTTGGACAGGCATTTGTACAGGCAAGACATCGGATACAGTTGCATTTACTACGGCACGATATTGAGCAATCTCGTCATGCACACGAATTCCCATGGTACAACTCATACAACCTTTACACTCATTAACCTTCCGAATACGCCATATGCTGAAATTGTCAAAGATTGCAAGCATGGGTGCCCACGGACATACATATCGGCAAAATGCCCTCGATCCCATAAGATAAATAAACAAAACCGCATCAAACAAGACAAACAATACAATGATAATTGGACTCATGGGCAGGTCTACGGTCATTACCTACGTGTCACCAAATCCTATGTGGAATTGCGGAGGGCCATAAATAAGCCAGAATTCATAGATAGCCGTTAATGTCTTTAGAAGAAAAACATATTGGATGATGTTTGCATTCGAATGGATGATTTTGGGGTTTATTCCAAATTTACCAAAAATTTTTAAGGCACATTCTTGAAAGAAGGCAAAATGGCATCCCCATCCGCAAAAGAGCCTTCCAAAAATGGCCGTCATGAGAACTACAAAAATAAAAAACACAGCAGCAGAGTTTAATAAACCCATTCCGAAAAGGCTTACAACCCCATTTAGACTATACGACCCGACTTTTTTATAGCCAAACTTATACCACAGGGTGATGTGTACAATGATCAATAGGTTTATAAAGACAAGACGAGTAGTCTTTTTTTGTTGATATTCATAGCTTTAGAAATCAGCAAGCAGATATTCAAACGCTTACATTTATTCCATAACCGACATTGTTATCTTTGAACTTCCCACATCCTTAATACTCCCTTTAAAGGTATAAAAACCTGTTCGGCCAAATATATCTTTGATGTAGGCAATATAGGTAAAATCCGCAGGTATGGTAATATCTTCTTCTTCTTTTCCGCTCCTTGGACCAGAAAGTTCAAATCTTACGGTAACATCTTTATCCTCTCCGCTGTCATTAACGATAACAATGCCCATATAAAGTTCTTTATATGCTGTGTATTCAAATTCAAGGGATATCGGCATTGACCCAGGTTCGCTAGAAGAGGCAAAGGCGCCCATCAATTTAATACTACTCGACTTGGCATATTTTCCGGCGCTATTGTCATTTCTAACGGCATACCATTGAATTTCCCCCAGGGGTTCATTATATGTTTTACTAAATGCCTTTGGTTGTATCAATGACAGGATTAAAAACGTGGAGAAAAACAGAAATGCCATAAACCATCTTTTATTTGCAGTTTTTTTATACATATACCTCCCCTTATAAAGAATACTTTTTTAAGTTTTAGGCTTCACTTTATTCTGACCAATCTATGGATATTATCATCTTTCATTATGACTATCGGGTTAACTCAGCATAAGCAAAAGAGGAGCTGCTGCCCATGTTAATACAGGTTTTAAAATCCAAGTAGCCCCATGCTATGATACGATAATGTTAGCTTTTCTGTCATTATGGATGCCTATTTGTTAGCACTACTTGGTTATACAATAGATTTTCTGGCTGAGTTAACCCGATAGTCATATAACGAAATGAAGTCTCAAATAGTAATCCTATAGTCAGCGACAATAATAAATCCCCTTTGGTCCCCCCATTAAATGGGGATTTAGCGGAATTAATGTAAGTCGTTCACTATCATTGCATCAAGTTTTAAGGTGCTAGTGTGCATGTGATTTGCAGCTTGATGTTACTTATGCAGTATTGTAAAATAGAAAAAAATATCTCTGAAAGTTTCATATGATAAAAGGTGTAAATCTTTTTAGTGGGATTGGGAGAAAACTACTGTGCTGGTTTTTAACCCTGTCCATTTTACCGATCATGGTGGTTGCTATTCTTACGTATCGGTATGCCCGCGAAACCATCAAAAACGAACTCCTGAATGAAGAGTCTTTCCTTGCTGAAGGCATCAAGAATCACATCCAGACCATCCTGAATGCGGGTGAATATTCGTCACAGTTTTTTGCTTCTGACGAGTTTATACGAAGACACTTAGAGATATTGAATCATAATCCGAATGATATGCGCACTGTCAGGAAATTCCATGATTACATGGTATACAAAACGAATTTAAATAAAGACTTTTATGAAACCTTTGTCTTAAATCCGGCGGGAATTATTGTAGCCTCCAGTAACGAGAACAGTATTGGCAGGATAGAATTTGGTGCAGATTATTTTACCTATGGCAAAGGAGGTCCTTATGTCAAGGATGTCTATAGAGATGAAAACACAGGAGAGTATTCAATAGCTTTTGCAGCGCCTGTGCTAAAAAAGCGCAGTGGAAAGTTTTTAGGTGTATTGGTGATCCGGTATAATGCAAGCAAGTTAAATGAGATCACAACTGGAAAAAAGGTTGGCGCAGAAGAAGATGCTGGTACGTTCCTGCGAAGGGGTAAAACAAGCGAAGCGTATATTGTAAACGAAAACCATCTTATGATTACGGGGTCGAGGTTTAAGGAGAGCGCTATTTTAAGCCAGTTAGTCAATACCGAACCTGTAACTGCTGCGCTTAACTCAGGGAAAGAGGTGGTGGGTGTATATAAAAATTACATGGGAAGGGATGTTATTGGTGCAACACGATATTTAAAAAAGATGGGGTGGGTTTTACTGGTGGAAACGAATGAGTCGGAGGCATATTCTCCAATTTCCAAGTTCAAATATCGGGCAATTACTGTTGTGGGAATATGCATCGTTGGTGTTGTATTTGTTTCATCCTTTGTCTCAAGAGGAATTATTAACCCCATCATTCTTCTTGTTAAGGGAATGAAACGGGTGGCTGAAGGTGACTTGAATTTCCGGGTTGAAAGCCATTTGAAAGACGAATTGGGTGAACTAACGGCATCGTTTAATCATATGACTGATGATATCAAGGATGCACGTGAAAAACTCCTGAGATTAAAGGCCGACCTTGAAGAGAGAAAAGAATATTTGGAGAGTATCTTAAAATATGCAAACGAATTGATATTTACGTTGGATGTCCAGGGGAACTTTACGTTTATCAACCCAAAAATTAAAGAATGGGGCTATGATGAAAGAGAACTGATCGGACAGCCTCTCATTTCAATCTTGTTTGATAAGCACCATGAAAATGCCGATCAGATTATTTACAATGGTTTTAGAAGAATATTTGAGGTCGAGGTATTGGACAAACAAAAAAATATCAGAAATGTATTGTTGAGCACGTCTCTCGTGAAAAACAAGGAGGGGCAATTAATAAGTGTATTAGGAACTGCCAACGATGTAACAGAATTGAGAAAGTTGGAACAGAAGCTTGTGCAGGCTGACAGGCTGGCATCAATAGGTCAATTAGTGGCAGGTATTGCCCACGAGATTAATAACCCGATCGGGGTAATTTATCTTTACAGCACAGAAAGCATGAGACTTTTCGAGAGGGTTACGAATGCCTTAAAACTCGTAAGCGCCATTCCTATTTCTGAAAACACGAAGCGATTGAATGATGTTGTTACATCCATGGATCGTGAAACAAATGCTGAATTTGAAAAGGATGCGTTGCGAAAGGAACTTTTATGTATTGCTGATGATTTGGACAAATACTGCAAGGAATTGGCACAAATATATAATGTTATTGGAAAGACCAGATCCTATTTGCACGAATACTTAGAAGGCTCTGTGAAAGAGTCCATACGATGTAAAGACTTAATTAGCGGGCTGCTTGATTTCTCAAGGCAGAAAAAGCCAGAAATGTCCATCTCCAATGTGAACAATTTGATAGATAATGTACTCAGTATTGTAGAGAAGCAATATCGGAAAGAGAAGATAGAGGTGATTCGTGTACTCGACCAGCATGTTCCCGACGTTATGATGGATGCGCGTCAGATGGAACAAGTTATTATTAATATCACGAATAACGCCGTATTTGCCATGAAAGAAGCGTTAGGAAATGATGAGCATATTGGCGTGCATCGAAAGGGTCTATTGACGGTGGGGTCCCGTTTTCACATGGATAAGGGATGTGTTGAAATATTTATTACAGATACAGGTGTGGGTATTAGCAAAAATGATTTGGGGAAAATATTCGATCCGTTTTTTACCACAAGGAAAGATGGGAAAGGCACGGGTCTGGGTTTGAGCATCAGTTACGGGATTGTAAAGATGCACGACGGTAGCATCGAGGTGGAGAGTGAGATCGGCAAGGGTACTACATTTAGAATATTATTACCTTTAGAGATAAAAAAAGAACAAGGGATGCGTGTGGTTAAACTATAAACTTTTTATCATGGATTATTTGCCACAGAAAGCTACAAAGGAAGACTTTATTGGTGAGGAGTTAAATTATATGCTTATAGAATACATCAACAAGGCAATGAGTAAAGCAGTGTACGATAAACTAGAGGATGGTAGTTTTTCTGGTAATATTTTACAATGTCCAACTGTTGTTGCTTTTGGAGAAACGCTGTATCAATGCCAGCAAGAACTAAAATCCGCTCTTGAAGGGTGGCTGATCGTAAAAATTAGGCATGGTGATAAATTGCCCGTTATTGATAAAATCAATCTAAACAAAAAGATACCCGCTCTTAAAGAGGCAATAGTTCATAGGTAACAAAACATGGGTAAATGGAATCCATGTAAGCGAAGAGATTTTATAAAGAAACTGAAGGAAATAGGCTTTGAACCACCAGAACCAGGTGGTCGCCATTTCTATATGCGTTACGGTACATACACACTCACTCTGCCAAGTAATAAAGAATATTCTGTCCCACAAATCAAGATGCTTCTCAAGGAAATCGAATGTGGTATAAATAAAAAAATCTCCCCTGAAGAGTGGGAAAATCTATAGAGAATATTAAAGATGAAGACAGACGGCACAAAAATTTTAGTCGTGGATGATGAGATTGGTTACAGAAAGGTGCTCAACAATGCCCTGACGGAGCGTGGCTTTAACGTCAAAACGGCTGCGTCTGGCGAGGAGGCCATGGAGGAACTCAAAAAGCAGGAATTCCCCATTGTCATTGTAGACATGAAACTTCCCGGCGGCATTGATGGCCTGGAATTACTGCAAAGGGTTAAAGGAATGCACAATTCCTCGGTGTTGATAATGACCGCTTACGGCGGCATAGAGACGGCTGTTGAGGCAATGAGGCGGGGCGCATTCAATTATATTACAAAGCCCTTCAACCTCGACGAGATCTTCCTCAATATCGACCGCATGATTGCGCAGCAGAGAATTATTGAAGAAAACAAGTACCTGCACTCAGAACTGGAGAAGGTCTATGGATTAAAAAAGATTGTGGGAAGCTCTAAAGAAATACAGAAGGTACTGGACATGATTTCAAGAGTTGCTTTTAGCTCCGCTACGGTGCTGATTACCGGCGAGAGTGGCACAGGAAAGGAGCTTGTTGCCAGGGCAATCCATTTTACGGGAAATCGGAAGGACGAGAAGTTTGTAGTAATTAATTGCGCTACGTTATCAGAAAACCTCCTTGAGAGTGAATTGTTCGGACACGTGAAGGGCGCATTTACCGGCGCTATCAAAGACAAAAAAGGCCTTTTCGAAGAGGCGGATGGCGGCACCCTGTTTATGGATGAGATTGGTGATATCCCCAAATCGGTGCAGGCAAAGATTCTGAGGGTTTTGCAGGAAGGTGAATTTATTTCACTGGGCAACACCCTTACCAAGAAGGTGGATGTGCGTATCGTTGCCGCAACAAATCAGGACTTGTTGCAGAGGGTACAGGAAAAGGAATTTCGCGAAGACTTGTATTATCGGTTAAATGTGATCAATATCAAGATGCCTCCATTACGCGATAGGAAAGAAGATATTCCGCTCCTGTTGAAACATTTTGTCGAAAAGTATAACAAAAAGGAAAACAGGCAGATCAAAGGGATTTCTCCCGAAGTAGAAAAGGAATTTTACAATTACAACTGGCCTGGCAATGTCCGTGAACTGGAAAACGCCATAGAAAGGGCAATTACCCTTACTACAGAAGACATAATATCCTTAAACGTTATTTTGCCGTTGGTAAAAAAAGAGGGATTATCCGGGGATCTTGGAGATGAATTGCTTTCTCAACCTTATAAAGATGCACGCCGAAAGGCGCTCGATACATTCAATGTAAAATACATAACGAATGTGTTGAATAAAAATAGTGGAAACGTAACAAACGCAGCGAAAGTGAGCGAAATAGAGCGTCAATACCTCCAGCGCATGCTGAAAAGATATAACATTAAATCAAAGGATATTATTTAGCAGTAGCGTTTGGCTTCCACTGTATACTATAAATAGCTGAAAAGATCGCAAAATTTTATTTAACACA
>JAUSDH010000129.1 GCA_030650655.1 Candidatus Brocadiaceae bacterium | reverse complement strand
TTTACATAATCCAGTATCTCTTGATTAAAAGACTCAACACCGAGATCAATAAACTTGCAGTGTGCTTCTGCCATAGCCTTTACAATAGGCTCGGTCAGGTGGTCAGAGCGCGCGGAGCAGCCCCACACGATTTCGAGGTTTTTAATGCCCTCGCATATTTTAATTGTCCGCTCTTCACCCCATACAAACTGATCATCTTGCACGTTCACAGCCTTATAACCCTGGGATTTTAACAACTTAAATTCCTCAATAATATTTTCAGGGGATCTCTTCCTCACAGGAGGCTTCTTTTCCATGTAATGTTTATACTCAAGTTCCCTTGAAAAACTCAGGGAAGAGGGGACGCAATAAATGCACCGATATGAACAGCCCCTTGAAGTGCAAACTGCCGTAAAGGGGCGCATCCCTAACTTGGGATTATAATAGACATCCTTTTCTTCCAGGAGGTGTCGTGCTGGAAAAGGCAGTGAGTCGAGGTCTTCTATCGGTTCTCTGTTAGCATTATGGATGATTTCGTCGTTCGCTCTAAAAGATACGCTTTTTATACCTTTAATATTTGATTTGGCCTCCAGTGCCTTGACCAGCTCAAGCATCGTATATTCTGGCTCACCCCTGACAACATAGGTATTTCCATCCACCACAAACTCTGCTGGCCTGTCAGATGGTGCAGGCCCGAAAAATACCACTGGTACATCTCCCCTAATCTCACGTATATCTTTGAGCGCCTGCATATCCGTCTCCTGGGAGAGATTGACGGAATAGAAACAGTAGACATCGCTCAGGTCTTCCCTCAAAAATGCACGAAATTGTTTTTGGTCCCACTTTTTAATGGTGGATTCTATGTATCGCACTTCATAGCCTGCTTTTTCCAAAACGGCAGCTGCGCTGAGAAGAAAGATGTTCGGGACATAATAAAGCAGATAAGCGCATCCTGCCACCCGCTCAGGAATCTTTCCGTCAATGGGAGGTGGTACAAGAAAAGTAATTTTCATCTTATAAATAATCCTTTAGAAAAAGAATGTTTATTTCTTGTATCTGTTTAAGTTTCGCATCATTGGTAAGAAACGCATCAACCCCAATATCAATAGCCACAGATAGTTGAATAGCGTCAACAGTTCTGAGACCTGGATATTGTCCACGCAATTTCCCGGCCATTTCAGCGATATGCATGGAAACTTCAATTAATTTAAGATTTTTACCATGTTTGAGAAAATCAGAAAATCTCTTGGCAAGTTTGTCATCGCCTGTTTCTATTGGTTTTGATAACACTTCAGTAAGCGTTAGAACGGAAGAAAATGCATTGATCTTTCTTGTTTGAAAGGTTTCAACAATTTCCATTGTTAGAGGCCCAAATTTAGGATGAGCCTCAATAAAATAAATTATGGGTGCTGTATCAATAAAAATAGTCTTAATCTGGTTTAGTTTATCGGAAAGTGTCATCTCGTTCTTCTCTTAATCGATTAACATATTTCTGCGCATCTTCTTTTTTCCACAATCCTTTTCCTAAGCCATAGAATTCCTTCCAATCGAGTTCTTTTTTCACAGAGACACGTGTTTTTCTTAATCTGTGAGTCAACCGTCTTACTAATTTCAATTGCTCTTGAGGTTTAAGTTTTTCTATCTCTCTTTCAATTATTTCAAAAGTGGCTAATTTTCTCATATCCAACAAACCTCCAACGAATAATTAACGCTACGGTATGTTAATTTACTGCCCTGATTTCTTCACTTGCCAATGTCTTGGCTGCATAATCGAGAGTCGCCAGTATATCCTCGCGTGTAATCTCATACTCAACCATAACTTCTTCGTAAGTCATCCCCCCTGCCAATTTACCGAGGATAGGATCAACAGGCACTCGTGTCCCAGTAATGACAGGCTTGCCAAAACGGACTTTCTCGTCGACATTAATTCTTGGAGCTATTTCCACGGTTTGCCTCCTGATTTGTTATCAGTATCTTTTTAACCTCTGCGTAATAAATTGTCTTAGACTTAATTTCTACATCAAAACTTACTTCCTCTGTTCCACTCCAAAATCCAGATAAATCGTGAGTATCCCAGAACGCACCAATCCCTTTATAAGATTCTTCTTGCGATAAAGAACTTTTATGTTTTCTCATATCGTTCCGTTTCAAAGCGTCATTATTTTGTAAAACTAAGGGTTTAGGTTAAAAACCTGAACCCGCATGAAACCTTTTATGCTGTGTTATCCACTGTTGCAAGTATCTTCCAGCCTATGAATCGTACGACAAGTTCTACAATCTACAAAAATAACAGGAAAGTTGTATAGTGGAGATAATTTTTCAAAAATTTTATTAAGTGCAATTTCCATTTTTTCCCGATTTGCTTTTACGGCTGTGTCTACTCGAAGAAATTTGTTTTCAGAAGCTTTTTGTAATTCAATCGGAGCACCTGCACCTCTCCTGGTTTCGTCTCCACCAATGACAGAACCTATCGGCCAAACCCAATGTCCTGCCGGAGAATCTTCTGGTAATCTTTGCTTGAGAATACGTGACATTGCTTCTTTTGATGCAGTAGCAATGCTTAATGCTGTAATCCAAGCTTGACCATCAATTCCAGATGCTGGTTGATTGGCAATCATATCTCACAAAGCGCCCTTATCGAATCCAAACGAAAGCAATTTCTCGACTTGTTTCTGTATTCCATATACTTTTTCCTTAGAGGATTTTTTTGATTTAATGGTGTCCTCTTTTATCTCATTCGCATTAGGGTCAAGATACGCACACTTAGCCTCGATACCGATAAGATAATCTGTTAATGGTGGCCATTTTATACCACCTGACTCAGCAAGTTTTAGAGATGCAAGAGTGAGATGCACCGACTGGGGCGCATTTGGCTCGCTTTTTATTTCTTCAGCAAGAATAGATCGAAAGGCTAAGGATCACTCCAACTTAGTCGCCCTGCAAGAATGTCAATATCGGTAGGTAACAAGCCCAAATGCAAGTCTGTTCGTAACTCTATCAGATACCAGGAGAATAAAGAATCTAAACCAAGAGATTTAAAGAGTCCTCCTGTAATTGGTAACAATTTAAGAAGTCTTTTAATAGCTTCACTTTCCTTTCCAGGAATGTCTACAAGATACATCTTCAAATACCCTTTTTATATTTCTAATGTTTAGGAGATTCAATCTTTTCAATATTCATAAAAACTAAACTGCCTTTTGTAACACCAATAAATTATTTATACTTTTTAAAGACTTACAACCTCAACTTCTATCTTATCCTTTACGGTATGTGATGCCTCAAGAATACGGTCTATTTCATCAAGAACTTTGGCATGGAAGCATCGCTCTCCGCATTCAGGACAAACCTTGGAAGCCACATTCTCAAGAATATATAACCTGCCATGAAGCCAATGTTGTTTTTTCACTTTTCTTTCAGCCGTCTGACTACCGCAAAATTCACAAATCATATCTGACTTTTTGCAGTAGCAACAAAATCTTCTCCGTAAATTCCTTATAAAGCTGAACTAACACATTTATACTTCTCTTACTTCAGACCATGTACATATTCACATCGTAAGAATGAACAATCTCGTTTCTAAAAAAGATACAGAATTTACAAATAACAGGTTATCTTCTTAAAACGAAATAATTGGAATATTGTCCAACCCTTTATCGACTAATACCTCAGATATATAATTGATTCGGCTTGGAGGTGTATCATAAAGAATTATCCATGTTACCCATTCCCTTGAATAACCAGCACATTGGCCAATACAACGATCCATTTCAGATTTGTTGGGATTATACTTTACTTCAAGAGCTAACACACCACCAATCAAAATATCTGGTTGCCCAATCAAAGTATTTGGTGTAACTTCAATTTCGAAATCTGTGTATTCAATGAAATATTCGGCTAGAAGATCTCTAAATTCATTTTCATTTTCCATTTCATCTAAAAGCTCTAATTCATCCAATAGCTCATTGATTTTGGAACGTACCTCATTCACAAAACCCGATCTTTCACGTTCATCTCTGCTTTTTTTGCTTTCTGCAATCTTAGCAGATTTCCACCAGCTTCCAGCAAGCACTCCAATGGCACCAGCAAGAACGAGTTTAGGAATGTGTGATTTATTATCGTCACTCATTTGATACTTTAAAAATTTCACTTATTGACATATTTCTCTTTATAAGATACATTTTCACTAAACACGGACAAACAATTCCTGTTCATCCTGTAAATCCTGTCAAATAATTCATTACAGTTTTTTCAGATCCTCCAGGATTAGTTCGTCCAATCCCCTCTAAAACCGCAGATCATCTGTGTATATCTGCTAAAATCTGTGTCCTGATCATTCAATTTAAATGCTTCAACCGCAATGCGTCACACGTGCCGCACACATCGTTCTGATGTTCACGAAAATACTGCATATTCTCGCCATGCCAGATTTCATCAATGCTCTGCTTCAGCACATTTCCAACTTCGTATCGGGGAAGGTCACAGCATGGGGTTGCCTTGCCATCGATGTTAATATATAAATAATCGTAAGGTTTCGGACAATATTTATCAAACCGATACATCATAGGACGCAGTTTTTTATACATAGACCGAAGGAATTGATTGTCAAAGGCTGTGAAATTGTTATCAACCTGCAATCCGTATTTTTTGGCTATCTCTTCAGACTCCTTATAGATTTCCAATTCTTCTTCCAGATTAGGTCTTTTAAAGCTATTCATGCCAAATGGTATGTTTAATCGTACTAAATATACACGGTCAGCTCCTACCTCTCCAGCATATTTGACCGTCTCCAGGCACTGCTTTTTGCCGTGCATGGTTATCTGAATCGTAATCATCGGTTTTTTCTTATCACCCCGAGATCGAATAAGGGATTCAACATTTCTCTGCACCACCTTATTCGAGGGATGGCCTTCTTTTACTTCAACACCTTCCTCCACGCTATCCAAAGAAATGGTTAGTTTCTCTAAAGATTTCTCGATAAATTTTTCAACAAATGGAGCAAGCAACAAGCCGTTTGTCGTTACGCCGACGTTATGTCCTTTATCTTTTGTGTAGACAATCATGTCCATGAGTGCGGGATGAATCAATGGTTCACCCCATCCGGTAAGGGTAACATTATATGGTGTTTCCAGCCTGTCGATAATTTTCTTAAAAAGATCAAGTGGGATGTCTTTTTCCGGTAGATTAAAGGATTCCCGCGGGCACATGCCGCATGTGTAGTTACAACGGTTAGTGATCTCAATCTGGATACGCTCTGGTCGCTGAGGGAAGATATAAAAGGTCCTGCCGAAGACACCTTTTATAAGGTATAATGGATTTGTAAACATTATTATTAAAAACTATTTAGCCGCGAATTTCACGAATTATAAAGGTTTTTTTCTGCCACGAATTTTCACGAGTCTTTCCTAAAATTTCACTTCTTTCTTATTCGTTACAATTTGTGTCCATTCGTGGCTGAAAGTTTATAATTTAAGTAACTTCTCAACCTCTCCTTCAACTTTCCTTTCGGTAAGTTTCTTCGTCTCCTCTTCAATAGGGGTAGGGTAATCGCTTGTGAAGCAGGCATTGCAAAAATGCTGGCGAGGCTGCGTCGCACAACTCAGCATACCTTCCACACTCAGATAGCATAAACTCTCTACATTTAAATACTGCCGTATCTCTTCCAAAGAATGATTTGCCGCAATGAGTTCGCCTTTCTGCTGGAAGTCAATTCCATAATAACAGGGATAACGATGAGGGGGACAACTGATCCTTACATGAATCTCCTTTGCTCCAGCCTTCCGCAGCAACCCAAATCGAGACTTTGACGTCGTTCCTCGCACAATGGAGTCATCAACAACGATGACTCGTTTCCCCTCAACGGTTTCTTTCAATGCATTCAGCTTGAGTTCTACAATACGGTGACGACGATCTTGTTCTGGCAATGTAAACGTCCTGCCTACGTAATGGTTACGAATAAATCCACGATCAAAAGGTATACCTGAAGCGTGAGAATACCCAATCGCTGAGGAGTTTCCACCTTCAGGAACGGAAATCACCACATCAGCATCTACCGGCGACTCTTTTGCAAGTTTTGCCCCCAATCGTTTACGAAACAAGTGCACGCTTTCGCCATAGATCTTGCTATCGGGTCTCGAAAAGTAGACTAGTTCGAAAATACAAAAGGCCGGTTTGATTTGCTTTTGAGGGCAGTAATATTCACTCCGAATCCCATCTCTCCCAACATAGACTGCTTCGCCTGGATTGATATCCCGAATATATTCCGCACCCACCTGATCCAAGGCACAGGTTTCTGAGGCCATTACATAACCATCCTTCAATCTGCCGAGGGACAAAGGCCTAAAACCGTGAGGATCACGCACCCCTACCATCTCTTCTGGTGTTAAAAACAACAGCGAGAAAGCCCCTCGCAATTGTTGCAGTACGAGGGATAAATTTTTTTGCATCATATTTAAAGGCTTTGCCATGAGATGGACGATCACTTCTGTATCTGAGGTGGTATGGAATATCGAACCGTTTGCCTCAAATTCTTCACGCAGCCTTTTTGCATTGGTTAACTGTCCATTATGGGCAACAGCAACTTTTCCCTTGTAGTAATCAACCACCAGGGGTTGTGCATTTGCAATATTGCTGGAACCGATAGTGGAATATCTGACATGTCCGATAGCCATGGAACTTTTAAGAGATTTAAGCATGTGCGGTTTTATGACCTCACTTACCAGACCCATCCCCTTATGACAGACAATGTCTTTCCCATCTGTTGAAGCAATGCCAGCACTTTCCTCACCGCGATGTTGCAAAGAATACAAGCCATAATAAACCTTTTCTGCAGCATCTTCACAACCATAAACACCAAATAATCCGCAATGTTCTTTTACTTCTGACATATTTTTAGCTTTCTTTACAAAACATCCAAAAATCTATCCATATAAATCTTGTATTTATTTTGATGGAAATTTAAAATAAGGTTTGTTGAATAATACGTTTGGCAGGAAAATACATGATGGGGTAATTATATCAAACATCAAATAGGTGTCAATTACAATTATCAATGAATCAACAACGGGAAACGAAGATTATGAAGCAAAATTCTTTAAAAAGTTTTTCAGTTGTGAGGTTGTACGTTATCATAAGCTCCGGTCTAGCCAAAAAACCTATATTGGAAACATTACAGGAGGTCATCCAGGGAGGCGCTGATGCAGTACAACTACGAGAAAAGACGATGCCTGACCGTGAGTTTCTTGCCCTGGCAAAGAAATTTAGAATGATAACTTCACAATCAAAAATCCTTTTTATAGTAAATGACCGTGCCGAGATCGCAAAAAAGGTAGGTGCAGACGGATTGCATATTGGGCAATCGGACTTAAATATTCACCATGCACGTAAGATAATTGGTTACGACAGAATATTGGGAGTTTCCACCCATACTATAGTTCAAGCGCGAAAGGCACAACAGGAGGGTGCAGATTATATTAGCGTCGGCCCCATATTCCCCACCATAACAAAGGATTATGAACCTCCGGTAGGCATTGACTATTTAAAAGAGGTAAAAAGAGAAATCACCATCCCCTTCGTTACGATAGGCGCTATTAACCATGAAAATCTCAATGATATATTATTAGCAGGTGGATTATGTGTTGCAATCTGCTCTGCAATTATTTGTAGTGATAACATCTTGCAAACAACACAATCTTTTAAGTCCCAACTTATCACCCATACCGCTTAAATCCCATTTGTTTACACGGTATTAAATTTGCTCAATATTTGATACTACACTTGCTATTAAAATAGCTTTAAACAGTTTAAAAAACTACAAGTAACTGTTTTACAAGGTTTTAAGACAATAACTTTCATGACGTGTAATAATGAATATTGCACTAATCTTACATCAAGAGTTGTAATTTTAAACATTATATGAGAACAGATAAAAAAGTATGAAACCACATCATTGGCAAAGGAATACCTTGTATGCTGTGATTAAATTTTTAATAATACCTTTTCAGGCAGGAATGCGAATATGAAAAAATTGGTATCTTTGACCCCTTTATGTTTTCTTATATTAATTGTGGGTTGCGAATCCTTTATGAAGAAGGATTATAAAAAACCCTACAAGTCTGATATTTCCTCAGAAGAAACCAAGCCAGGTAATTCCTCAAATGAAGCCATAGCACCACCCAAAAGGAGTGGCTATTTGGCTAGTGGGTCTACGGTAAAAGTTGATACTGGAGCGGGCAACCAAAAGACCTCGGTACTCGAACAATTAGAAGAAACAAGGCAGGCACTCATATCATCGCAAGCGAAGGCAGACTCCCTGGAAAAGGAACTTGGGAATGTAAAAGAAATCAAAACTGCACTTGAAGCAGAGATGGAAGAAACAAAAAAACAATTGGAAGTTGCACAACAGTTAACTATTGAAAATGAAAGATTAAACAAACAATTAAATGAGTCCCATGAACCCTACGAAAAAAAGATTAAGAAATTAACCCTGGAATTAACAAAGGCACAGATTGAAGAAACAAAGGCACAGCAAGAACTCATCGGTCTTAAGATAGAACAATTAACTGATAAAAAGAAACTAAAGGCACAAGATTCAGAATAAATACCTTTTTTAAAGACATGGAGGGTTTAAGTGAAGTTAACACTCTGTATCGTTATTCTCTGTTCATTAACTATCATGGGGTGCTTTAGCACACCTCCGCATCGTTCTTCAAGTTTGAGCTATAATAAATCGGATGAATTTAAAAAGCTGCAGATACGCCGTGTATTGCTCTTACCATTCGAATATAACGTAGACCGGGAGGCTGTTATAGATGAGGTAACAGAAGCATTTTCAGTGGAACTAAGGAAAATAGGCAGTTTTGAGGTTATTGTACCAACGGGTAACAAAGCTACAATAATCCCAGAACATGAAATATGGAGCAAAGGATCTGTCAATATAAACACCCTTGTAACCTTAAAGAAGAAATATGATGTAGATGCGATTATATTTGGAAATATAACCAACTACCGTCCCTATGAACCAATGTTACTTGGTGTCAAAGTAGGTATGATTTCTACGGATACCGGTTCCGTGGTATGGAGTGCGGATGGTGTGTTTGACAGCAATGAAAATGAGGTTGCAGAACTTGTAAAACAATACTTTGAAAGTACGCATCAAAAAAGCGCTTTGTACGGTTGGAAGCTTATCTTACTTTCTATGAGGCGCTATTCTCAATTTGTAGCCAACCAAATAACAGAAACACTTCAATACTAACTCCTAAATACCACACCATTGGCATCTGCTCAACGTTTTCCACAAAACCTTTCTTGACGGTATCCGACCCCAAAGGTCGAAATAGTAACCATTCAATAAATCAGTTTACCTCGATACGTTCTGCCAAGAAAATAATACCTTCAGAATATCCATCTATAACACAAGCCCCATATACTTATGTATCACCGAGAAATTTCCCTTGACTTAACCAGACGTTAGCAGGAGATTGCTTTTCGGCGCCCGTCTTATACCGACAAACCTTGCGGGTAACAGATAAATCTAAAATAGTTTCTGTTGCAAATACGGAAAATATTGCTTGATTCACAAGGAAAAAAGTACCCCAATTTTATATTTCTACTTTCCTTAATAAAATATTTTCTAAATAAATATTTTTATATCAATATTGATAACTAAATAATTCACCGTGGGTTAGAGACAATTATCTTATTAATTTTGCTTCGACTCTTCACAACAACAAACACGGCATGTGTGTTGCGTTATCACAAAATTAAAATTTCAGATACCCACGGTATAAACAATTGATATTTTACTTTAGAGGAAAATGACTATGCCAGAAACAACTGTTGGACTACCCGATAATAACCTTTTTGGAAATTTGATCGCAAGCACTCGCCCATCCGCGAGTAATCCAGGTTCTCAAACACTTAATATAAATTCTATTCAATCAGACACAAAAATTGAAGACGTAGAAGACATAGAAAACGCAGATAATATACCATTCCAGGAAATACTTGGACAACATATATTCAACTTAAATATTCATAATACACCAAATTCACCTGTACCAAACACCCCTGCAGTTGAATCAGCCAACATCATACCAGCACCGGAACCAGGAGCAGAAACAAACTCATCTCTGTTTCATGAACAAATATTAACCGCTATCCAACCAGTAAATATTTTACAAAAGACATTCACGCCATATCCAGAATCTACCATTCAAGATTTTGGCAATAATTTATCTCCTCATAATGGCGAGACTGCTGGAAACGCTAATTTAAATATTTATAATCCCTTTCCTAACGCCCACAATGGAAACCCCCCTACCTCTCCCTTTGTTCCCCTTTCACAAAGGGAGAGTAAATGGGGCTTCGGAGAACGAACAGGGGTCAATGTGCTCCCAGATAAACTACTCCCTGATAAACTACTCCCTTACAAACTACACCCTGACAAACTGCTCCCTGGTAAACAGACACCTGATAAACTGCTCATTGAAACATACAATACAAGTTCCATATTCTCTACGGAAAAGTCTAATGTAAATGCAGTAGACGAAATGGATAAACCATTTATACCAGATATGGATGTTAGAAACACCCTGCCAAAAACCGATACTCTCAAATTACATCCGTTAAAGAATCCTGAAACTCTGCAAGTATCAGGTGAATCTTCCATTAACAATACACAGCAATTAGATCTTTATAGCTCGGACAGTCCTGAAATCAATATAAACGAGTTACCAGAAACATATAAACAATTGGCTCAGAATATCTCCCCAGAAAATAAAAATAGTAAGCTACGCCCTGTAATTAACAACTCATCACATGCGAAAGAACAACTTACAGAAAATGGTTTATCAAAAATACAGGGCACTGAATCCTCAAAGCAGGATATCTCAAGTATATCGCAAACAAATGAGGAGTGGAATTTATTCGACAGTCATACACAGAAACAAAATACCTCTGATACTGTGTCCTTTGACGCACATATACCTAAATCAAATAACGGAACTCCCTTTTCTTTAGATTCTCAAACTACCGTAAATAACGCGCAATCAAACGGAACTGACTTTCAGCAAAATACAAAGGCATCTCCAAATAGTGCTACTGCGTTATTCTCTTCTCTAGAGGATGCCAAAACCATAAATCACGTGTTCCATAGCAATGACATGTCAAACGTAGGGCATACCCATGAAAATATCATGGAACAAATCTTCCAAAAAATCCGTATAACAACCCATGGTGATAGATCTGAAATAAAACTATCCCTTAATCCACCTGAACTAGGCAATGTAAAAATCCATTTTTCGGAAGAAAACGACGAAATCAAAGCAATAATCTACGTGGAGAGCGCAGAAGTCAAGGCTGCCATAGAAAATAAAGCACATCATCTTAAAGAATCCGCCGCCTCAAACGGCATAGAAATTCACAAATTAGAGGTATATATACAATACAACGATGCACATAAACAAGCATCTATAGAAAACTTTACCACTAACAATCCTCATCATCAAAATCATACTTTTAGCCAAAATGGTTTCGATGAAGATCGTGCAGGAAATGAAGAAAATGTGAATGACCAGCAAATCGAAACCCCTAGAAATACATCTAATTTAATAGTTGATTATATTATATAAGGAGATAAAACATGAGTACATCAAGCACTTCGAGTCTCAGTTCAGAAATCAGCATGGAAAGCTTCTTGAAACTCTTCGTAACGCAATTGCAAAACCAAAACCCCCTGGACCCAACAGATAATACTGAATTTATGTCTCAATTAGCACAGTTCAGTTCATTGGAGCAAGAACAAAAGCAAACAGAATATCTTTCTAAGTCGAATAGTATCAATTCGGCTTCCTTGCAACTTGATCAAATCGCATTGGCCTCTACCTTTATAGGAAAGACCATAAAATACAGCTCTAGTAGCAGTGATAGCAACGATAGCAGTGACAGTAGCAGTGAAACTCTCTCTGGTGTTGTCGAGGGAGTGAAGCTTGAAGAAGATGGCACAGTATCTTTCATCATTGACGGAGAATCTGTTTCCATATCGAATTTCATAGAAGTCGAGAACACAACCACAACGACAAGTTCAAGTTCGACCACATCATCAAACATTTTGTCTAAATTATTTGGCAAGAAATAAGAGAAATATCTTAAGTAATTTTTTGAAAGGAGAAATACCATGGGTCTCGGAGGCGCATTATATGCAGGCGTGTCAGGTATCCGCGCGCATCAGAACATGCTGGATATTGTCGGTAACAATCTGGCAAACATCAATACTTACGGATACAAATCATCCAGATTACTATTCTCCGACCTGCTCAGTCAAACAATGTCAAATGGGAGTGGTAATCCGCTGCAGGTAGGAAAGGGTGTAAAGGTTGCAAGCACTACATCGAATTTCAGTCAGGGGACATTAGAAGCCACCAATAACGCACTTGACTTCGCAATCCAGGGTGGCGGATTTTTTGTAGTAAATGGGGGTACCAAAGATTTTTTTACGAGGGTGGGTTCCTTTGATACGAATGAAAGCAATTACCTTGTTGATTCTAATACAGGTTACAAGGTTATAGACACAAACGGCAATTCCATCACCATCCCATATAATACAACGGTTTCTGGTAAGGCAACATCTAAGGCTTCCCTCACAGGAAACCTGGATGCATCATCTGCAAGCACAACAGCAGAAATAGTAATGACGTCAAGTGCCCTTACTTCAAGTAGTACGGCAGCAACCGCAACAACAACATTAAACAGCCTGGATACCAATACAACAGATTACATCGCCGGAGATACCGTTCTTATTACAGGAAATAAGCCGGACGGAACCAGTGTTTCTGCAACATATACTTACGTTGCGGGTGATACGGTTCAGAAAATTCTAGACGCACTAAATGCCGCTACCGCTTTCAACAGCGCCGATACTACGAATGGAGCAACCGCCTCCATAGATAGTGCAGGAAAGATTGTCGTTAAATCAAATACAGGAGGCAAAGACAATTTATCCGTCACTCTAACGGACGGTGGTTCTAACACCGGTAAAACAACATGGACAAGCCACAGTTTCAACGGTACAACGTATACCTCATCCTTAGACATTTTTGATTCCCAAGGAAGCAAACACACAGTTAGCATGAGATTTACGAAACAAGGCGACAACAAATGGGATATGAATACTTCCATGTCTAGCGGTGACGGCACAATCACCACGAGTAAGATAAGTAACATCTCATTTAACAGTGACGGTACGTTTGCCTCTAGCGGAAGCACAACCCTTGCGTTCAAATTTAATGGCTTAAGCAGCACACAATCGGTAATTTTTAGTCTCGGTACATCAGGTAAAAGCGATGGTCTTTCACAAAATGGTGGGGATTCAACAGCCGCTGCAACAAGCCAGGACGGTTACGAATATGGCTCGTTTGATTCCGTATCCGTAGATTCTTATGGTACCATCGACGCGCTATACACCAACGGTATCACAAAAACCGTTGCAACGTTAAAAATAGCCTTATTTAACAATCTAAACGGACTGTCAAGGGAGGGAGATAACTTATATTCACAAACCTCAGCCTCTGGTGAACCTGTTTATGTAACCGCCGGTTCAGGCAGCGCTGGCTCTATCTCCAGCGGTTATCTTGAGGGTTCCAATGTGGACATGGCCACAGAATTAACCGCACTGATTACAGCACAGAGAGGTTTCCAGCTCAACACAAAAGTTATTACCACTGCTGATGAGATACTTTCAGACACTGTCAATCTGAAGAGATAACGATAAAGCCAGTAGTGTAACCAAATTACCAACACGTTAAGAGTGGTATAAAGACCACAAACTATGAATTGAGGTTGGGAAGATGTAAAAGCAATTCGCTTATCTTCCCAACTTCTCTTCTTCCCAACTTTTGTTCTCTGAATCATGGGAACTTCGTAATCCTTTTTTCCTTTCCAATATTCTACGGTTTGCCTTTCCATAGTTTCATAATTTTAACGCTGTGTAAGTTTTTTAAACATTCCCTTTTTAGAACTAGGAAATTTTATTCAATCCGCCAGGAAATATATTCTCAATTATTTATAAAAATCCTTACAGCATTTTATTTAAAACTTTATGCAACACCTTTAAGAAGGTCAGAATACATTGTTATAAGACAGCTTACAAAAGACGAATATATTATAATAATTTGTTTAAGTAATTGGTATCTAGATTGCTTCATAAGGTGAACAAAGATTTTAGAATTTTCATCAAACATGGAGGATATTCATGATTGCAGGATTATATACTGGAGCTTCAAGCATGGTAAGTCAAAGTGATTACCAGGCGGTTATAGCCCGCAACCTCGCTAATATTAACACCGTTGGATACAAAAAAAATGTAGCTGTTTTTCAGTCCTTTCTCTCCGGTACCAATGATCAAGGACAGAATAATACCGCAAAGGGCACAGGAAGCAGTTTAGGTGCCATTGCTACAGACTTTTCACAAGGCATGCTGGAATACACAGGAAATGACATGGATATCTCAATAAAAGGGGAAGGATTCTTTACTGTCAAAGCTAACGACGGTAGTGTTCTCTATACCAGAAAAGGGGAATTTATGTTGTCCCGCGACATGAAGATTGTCACTCCGGAAGGGTGGTCTCTCTTAAGCACCGGAGGTGAGATTCAACTCCCGCAAAAGGCAAAAAACGTCACCATAAAAGGAAATGGAAGTATTGCTGCCGATGGCAAGGAAATCGGAAATATACGCATTGTTAAAGTTTCTAAATTAAACACCCTTGAGTCTGTTGGGGGCTGTGCTTACCGGTTATCAGATAATGCACCGCAGCCTGAAGATTCAACTGACTTTGAAGTCGCTAACCGTTATCTGGAAAAGTCTAATGTGAATGCAGTAGACGAAATGGTCAATATGATCGCTAATATGAGAGGTTTTCAAGTTGGCCACAAGGTTACCGACTCTATTAACGAAACATTAAAAAAACTCATACAACTTGCATCATAAACTTAATTAAAAGGAGGTCGTTATGATAAGGGCACTATATACTGCCGCGACGGGAATGAAGGCTCAGCAACTCTTTCTGGATAATGTCTCAAACAATTTGGCAAATATAAACACTACAGGATACAAAAGAAGCCAGGTCAACTTTCAAGATCTTCTCTATGAAAAAAGATACATAGCGGGTTCTGACTCTGCTCAAGGTTTCGAGATCCCGTCGGGTATCCAATTGGGCGGTGGTGTAAGACCGATTTCGACTACCAAGGTATTCTCGCAAGGAAACCAGCAAACAACCAACCGGAGTTTAGATTTCGCTATCGAAGGCTCCGGCTTTTTTCAAATCAACCGTCCGGATGGCACTATCGCATATTCACGCGATGGTGCATTTGAATTAAATAGTAAAGGCGAGATAGTAACCGCTGAAGGTTTACCGCTAACACCAAGCATTACTATTCAAAATGCCAAAGAAATTTCCGTTGGAACTGATGGCACGGTATCGATAAAAGGAGCCGATAACGCCATCCAAAACGTAGGACAAATTATGCTGGCGAATTTCCCTAATCCAGCGGGCCTAGACAGTCTTGGTAGAAATATGTATGCAGAAACCATCGCATCAGGTTCCCCCATTGTCTCAACTCCAGGTCAGCAAGGAACAGGCGAGATTTTTCAAGGGGCTCTTGAGAATTCCAATGTTGAAACGGTTACGGAACTCGTTAACCTCATTACAGCACAGCGCGCATATGAAATAAATTCCCGGGCAATAAAGGCCAGCGACGAAATGCTGTCCACTATTAACAACCTCTCATAACTTGGCATATTTCCATAAATACTCATGGGAAAAGAAAGATTGATTATGAAACTAAATATCTTAATATTTTTACCAGTTATAATTCTTTCCGTCATACACACCGCTGTCGGAGAAAAGATTCGCATTGAAATCAAAGATAAAGTAACACTTCCTGAAAAGCAAATGGTACTGGGTGATATTGCATGTGTTTCATGCAGTAATCTCTCTCTTTTGGAAAGGATAAATAATATCTCCATAGGAAACACGCCCTGGCCTGGCAACGTCAGAAGAATTGAAAGAGATACTCTGAATGCCCGCTTTATGGATGAAGGTCTCGATTTTAAAGAGATCACTTACGGTAGTACTACTTCATCACTGATCTCAGTAGAATCAATAACGATTCCCGGAGAAGAAATCATCCGTAAGGCAAAGGACTATCTTTTGTCAAAACTATCAAGACCTGAAAGTGAAATAATTATCGAATCAGACAGGCCTCCTATGGATAAGTTAATACCTGCCAATGGAGGTGATATTCAATGGGAGATTTCACAAATTGATGCCAATAAAGAACGGGGTAATGTGCAACTCATTGTTCGCATTTCCATCAATGAGAAACAATATCTGAAACTACCCGTATTCTTGACCGTACGAACATACGAGGATATCATTACTTCCAATAAAAAAATAAACAGGCACGACATCCTGGCAATGGATGACCTTGTGATCAAACGGATGGAAACCACAAAGCTGACAGGAGTAACATTTGACACGAGAGAAGACCTTCTGGGGAAACGTGCTATACGGCCAATCCTGCCGAACATACCGATTACCGCCGAGATGATAGATAATCCGCCGCTCATAAAAAAAGGCGATTTTATCAGGGTATCTGTTCAATCGGGCAATCTCCATATTTTAACAAAAGGAGTAGCAAAAGAAGATGGCTATGTGGGAAAGGTTATTAAGATCAAAAATATTGATTCGAATAAGGAACTGTACGGCAAGGTCGAAGATTCTACTAGCGTGAAGATTATATTTTAAGGGAAAAACATGAGATATATAATCACAACATATTTTTTTGTAAGTGCGATATTTTTAATCTTGAATAATCCTATTCAAGCAGATTCAATCTGGAAAAAGCGAATTACGCTGAATACAAATCTTTTCAGTGATAACAGGGCAAGGGGAATCGGAGATATCGTTACGGTAAATATTAGCGAATCAACTGATATTTCAGGAGCAGAAAATTCCAGCACTGATAGCAGTAATGGTCACAACATTAGTTTGGATACTTCGACTTTCCTATCGAAAATAAAAGACATCAGCGGCTATTTACCTAATATTGCAGCTAATACAAGCCACACTTTTAACGGTCAAGGTGAGTATGGTAGCAACCGAAATGTTAATTTAGAACTCACAGCCGTCGTTACAGAAATACTTGCCAATGGTAATCTGATCATTGAGGGAAATCGTGACGTTAATATTAACGGTGAAAAATATAACATTAAATTATCCGGTATCGTACGACCAATCGATATCAGTATCGACAATGAGATACAATCTACTGCCATTGCAAATGCCAATATTACACTTGAAGGCAAAGGATTTTTGACACGGGCAGGCAAACGAGGTTGGTGGAATCGGGTCAGGGAAGTCGTGTGGCCATTTTAAATTAGACAAAAAGGGAAATACTTTATGAAAATCAATCTCCATCGTATGAATACAATCTTCAAATATTTGGCACTATCTTTCTTTTCCGTACTCGTTCTCCTCCTCGCGACACCTGATAAATCTGCACAAGCCGTCGTTCGTGTCAAAGATGTCGCTTACATCCAGGGTGTTCGTGACAACCAGCTTTATGGATATGGCCTTGTTACAGGACTTCAAGGAACTGGCGACAGCCAGATATTTAAAATAACAAGACAGATGGCCGTAAATATTTTCCAAAAGATGGGGGTATTAATTTCTGATTCAGATTTTTTCTCTAAAAATGTTGCCGCCGTAATGATCACTGCAAACATCCCGGCCTTTGCAAGACCCGGGGATAAACTTGATATAATTATTTCTTCTATTGGCGACTCAAAAAGTCTGGAAGGAGGTGTCTTACTTCAGACTGCCTTGCAAGGCGCCGATAATGAAGTATATGCAGTAGCACAAGGGCCGTTATCCATAGGTGGATATAATGTGGAGGGACAAGCTCAATCTACGCGCAAAAATATATCCACAACTGCATACATTTCAAATGGCGCCATTGTTGAAAAAGAAATACAGGCTTCCATTTTGTATGGAAAATCTTTAAGTGTCGTCTTACGAGATCCTGATTTTACCACGGCAAACCGCCTGGTTGACGCGATTAACAATCTCTACCCAAACTCTTCGAAAGCTGTTGACTCTGCAGTTGTTAATATTATACCTCCTTCAGATTTCCAATCTGAAGACACTATCGTACGATTTGTGGCTAACATCGAAGAACTCTATATAAAACCTGATAGCGTTGCCAGGGTCATTATTAACGAACGCACGGGAACTATCGTTGCCGGTGAAAATGTCAGGATAGCCACTGTCGCCGTCGCTCATGGGAATCTCAGTATTACGATAAGCGAAAAACCGGAGGTCTCACAACCGAATGCATTGTCATCCGGTGAAACGAAAAAAGTACAACGGACAGATATCCAAATATCAGAGGAAGAAAAAAGACTCCTTGTCCTTCAGGAAGGAGTGACCATATCTGACGTTGCACGCGCTCTCAATGTATTAGGGGTCACCCCCCGTGATCTGATTTCAATATTTCAGGCTATCAAAAGGGCAGGCGCCCTTCATGCGGAACTTGTAATCATGTAAAAATATCTAATATTATTCTTTTATAACGGAGTATGGTATGGAATATTATTCTTCAATAAACCCTCTATTGCTTTCTCAACCTTCTTGTGTTGAAAGAATCAAAAATCTAAATCAGCAAAAAGACATACATAAAGACGATGCCACTCTGAAAAAATCTTCTCAGGATTTTGAATCAATCCTGATCAATTATGTCATCAAGGCTATGTGGGAAACCGTACCGAAAACGGATTTATCTGGCGAAGACAATATGGGAATGGACACCTATACCGAAATAATGCACACAGCCCTTGCACAAGATATTGCAGCAAAGGGCGGTCTTGGAATTGCGCCTGTCATTTACAAACAATTAATGCAGAATAAGGAACAGTCATGAATACATTGCTACATGAACTCAATGACACATTTGAGCGATTATCTGTCGTCTATGATAACCTGCTTGATACTGCAAAAACAAAGCAACAATATCTGATATCCGGGAATATAGAAGGACTTGAAACGCTTCTCTATCAGGAAAAAAACCAAGCCGAAATCGCACAACTCCTTGAAAATAAAAGGCAATCTATCTTAGACAGCTATTGTAAAGAATACCTCATTAAAGATAACAAAATTACCTTAGAATCTTTGATGCATGGAATGGACACGTCATCCCCTACCAAGCTTAGCAACTTGCTTGATAAACTAAAACAATCGACCATGCAATTGCGAGATTTAAATGAAACCAATTCAACCCTGACGCGTTATTCACTCGATATTACAGAAGATATCGTAAAGATATTTTGCTCCTCTTCTTTTGAAAATCCTATATACCAACATTCTGGGAAAATACAGGGTAACGGGATTCCCATGGTTTTAATCGATACCGAAATCTAAGGAGAATAGAACGTATGGCTTCTGATCTACAAATTGGCTTAAGCGGTATATTAACTGCCCAACGTGCTATGTTGATTGCGTCCCATAATATTTCAAACGCGAATACAAAGGGGTATACACGGCAATCGTCTTTATTGGCCACACGCGACTCCGTGTCAACGAGTGCTGGTACACTTGGCCAAGGCGTAGAACTGGTAAAGATTATAAGACATAAGGACGATTACCTCAACAGCCGCCTTAGAGATATTTCATCATCTATTGGCAGTGCATCTACAAAAAGTCAATATCTCAGAGAACTGGAAACGGTGTTTAATGAGACTTCGGAATCCAGTCTAAATAATGCATTATCGTCTTTTTTCAAAGGTATCAACGATCTCTCCCAAAATCCGGAAAACATGAGTGTCCGTTCGACTTTTCTGGAAAATGCAAACACCTTGACCGATACCTTTCAAAGAATAGTGAATGAACTGGACCAAATGAATATATTTATTAAGCAAAATATTGAAAATAAACTGTCGGACATCAATACCATAACCACAAATATCGCAAACATAAATAAACAAATCTCCGCACTCGGAATGAAAGGTATTGAATCCAATGATTTATTAGATAAACGAGAGGCATTATTGCAGGATCTCAGCAAACTTACCCACATAACACTAAACAAACAAGACAATGGGATGGTGGATGTCATGACGCCAGGAGGAGCACTCGTCTCCGGTACAAATGTAAAAAACCTTACTTTCGATGTTGATACATCAGGAACTCTCAGCATCACGGATGCTGAAAAAGTGACAAAGTATACCTTCAAGAGCGGAGAAATAAAAGCATTGCAAGACTTTTATAATACAACGATTGTTAATTATGACAAAAAACTCGACAACCTTGCATCGGGCATTATAAAAGACGTTAATCGTATCCATAGTGAAGGGGTAGGACTGTCAGGTGGATTCGCCAATATAAAATCGATCAACTCTGTGTCAAGTGCCACTGCCGCTCTTAATGCTGCCGGATTAACAATTACTCCCTCCAGCGGTGACATTTATATTACGGTAATAAACACCAGTACAGGTGCAGTAACAAAGAACACAATTTCTGTAGATGCCGCAGCCAATTCCCTCACCGACGTCAAAAATGCCATAAATGGTACTGTAAGCGGTACCGCTGGCAACATTACTGCATCAATCGCAGACAACAAACTTCAAATTGGCGCCGCAACAGGTTATAAATTAAATTTCTCCTATGCCCTGGACCCAAATCCCGGAACGTTAGGAACATCAACGGCTTCGGTATCTGGCGTATATTCCGGGCAGACAAATGACACATACACATTCAAGGCTTTAGGATCGGGCACGATTGGAACAACATCGGGACTTCAGGTAGAAGTAAAGAATAGCAGTGGAACCCTTGTGGCGACACTCGATGTAGGAAGCACTTATACCGCGGGAAATACATTAAATGTTGCGAATGGTGTCTCTTTCTCCCTCTCCAGCGGCACGATTACTACAGGAGATACCTTTTCGCTCAATGTTATAAATGATTCAGATACAACAAACCTCCTGGCTGCTCTAGGCATTAATACCTTTTTTAGTGGTTCTGATGCCTCGAACATTGCCGTTAGTACAGACGTAAGCAACGATGTTTCTCTGATTGCAGCCTCATCAGGAGAGGTCGGAAATAATACAAACGCATTACGTTTGGCTGCATTACAGGATAACCCCAGCGCCATTAGCAATGCTTCATTCGCTGATTA
The DNA here is from genome assembly GCA_030650655.1 of Candidatus Brocadiaceae bacterium. Classification (GTDB taxonomy): domain Bacteria; phylum Planctomycetota; class Brocadiia; order Brocadiales; family Brocadiaceae; genus Wunengus. The sequence continues at coordinate 2,515 of JAUSDH010000129.1, read as the reverse complement.
TTTGCATCAGATTGCATCAGCATTGGGTGAAGAAGCGAATAATGCTTATAAATCTGAGGAAAGTTTTACTGCTATAGAAACAAGCCTGCAAAATCGGAAAGATGAAGTATCCGGCGTCTCAGTAGATGAAGAATTAGTCAATCTAGTAAGGTATCAACAGGCATATCAAGCCTCTGCAAAATATATCTCAATTGTTAACGGACTTATGGATAAGCTATTAAGCTCATTTGGTTGATTTTTGTTACTGTGTAGTTTTTTTATGTTTATATACGTGTTCCTATCGGTTAAATGCACTACCTTGCTAATTAGAGGAGATTAAACAATGCCCTTTAGAATATCCCAGGAAAGCTTAAACCGCACCACGCTTTCTAATATCAACTTGAACTATAAGAAAATGCAGGAGACACAAGAAAAGCTATCCAGTGGGAAACAAATTAATCGCCCTTCTGATGACCCCTCCGGCACCAGAAAAGTCCTAGGATTAAGAACGGAAGAGCTTCAGGTACAGCAATTTTTAGATAATACCGCAACAGCTAAAGAACAGATAAATATCACCTCTAGCACACTTGAAAGCACACAGGAACTCTTTGCGAAGATCAAAGAACTGACCGTTCAAGCCAATAATGACACACTTGGACAATCCGAGAGAGCGACTATAGCAAATGAATTAGACGAATTGACGGAGTCTGTTCTGCAATACGCAAACACAGAAAATAATGGACGATATATATTTTCAGGCACGAAGACTCTCACAGCAGCTTTTACAGCCACACGGGATAGCAGTGGTAATATTTTATCCGTATCCTACAACGGCAATAATGAAGAAATTAAATATCAGATGGGTCCCAACTCATTTATACAAGTAAACTTGCCAGGTGGAAAATTATTCCAGGATAATAAAATATTCTCTACCTTAATATCGTTGAAAGATGCGCTCAAGGCAACTACCTTTGATTCCTCCGCTTTTTCAAACCTGAGAAATACCTTGGAAACTGCAACAAATGCTTTATCAACGGAAATTACCAAAAACGGTGCAAAAGCAAATAGGTTAGACTTAACTGCCAACAGCCTGGAAAATTCACAAACAGCTTTAAAAGAACTGCTTTCAAATACCGAAGACGCTGATGTAGCATCTCTGATTATGGACTTGAAATACCAGGAAAACGTTCTTCAATCATCCCTGAAAACAGGCGCAATGGTCATTCAACAGACCCTTCTCGATTTTTTAAGATAAAAACCCCTGTTTAAAAATTAATCAACCTGTGTAAAAATATTACACTCCCCTATCCATAAAAAATACGGCCATCCAAGAATTTTTTTCTACATGGAAATATTTTCCCTTTTCCCTTTAATAAATCACATCATTGATTAAAACGAACATGAACAATACCATTCTTAACTTCCTTACTTTAAGCAGAATAGAAGATTATTCACCTTTTTTCTAATTTTATACCCATTCCATGGCATAATGTTTGCTAAATTTCACTAATAATTTTACTTCTTTAAACCTTATACACGACAGGAGCATAACATGCTAAAAATGGAAGAAAGACCACTGAAAGAAAGTAGTACGGTAAATTTATCAACAAACAGATTTGGCAACTTGATAATTGAAAAGGAAAATATAATAACTTTTGAACAAGGATTACTCGGTTTTGAAGAACTGACACAATTTGCCATTGTAGCCGTTGAAGAATGTCTTCCCTTCGAATGGCTGGTTTCTTTGGAAGATCCGGTTGTTGCATTTCCCATCCTAGACCCGACACTCCTTTTCTCAGATTATAAACCCTCTCTGACAAAAGACGATCTTGACTTGCTTGACATCAAAAAGGAAATGGACGTTGAAATGGTTTGCATTGTTACGCTGGGGGAAACACCAGAAAATGTAACACTGAATCTCAAAGGACCGATACTCATTAACATGAAAAATAAAATGGGGAAACAGATCGTGTTAACAGAGGACTATTACCGCTTAAAACAATCGTTCATTCAGAATTAATTTATCAATTTTCAGAAAGGTGAACTACCTTGCTTATACTGACAAGGAGGTTAGGAGAAAGCATCACCATAGGAAACGAAATAAAAGTTATCCTATTAGAATGCCAGGGCAAACAGGTTAAGTTGGGCATCATAGCGCCAAAAGATATCAAGGTTCATCGGGAAGAAATTTTTGAAAAGATTCAAGAGGAAAACCAGAAGGCTTCCACAGTATCGAGACATGATCTAATAGAAATTGCCCAAATATGGCGAAAGGGTGTAAAAAAGTCTACATCAGAAGAATTGGTTTCTTCAAAACATCTTTAACAAAGGAATAAAGTCATGATAAACGTGATGAATAAAAATTCTTTTAAAACTGTTCCCATCAATAACAATGACATTTTCAATGATTCCGATACTACTGTCACTCTTGCAAATACCTTGATTGAAAAAGGTAGCTGGGACGAAGCCTATCCACAATTAAAGGCCGCCGTTGAAATAAACCCCAATTATGCACAGGGATACAACCACCTGGGAA
>JAUSDH010000182.1 GCA_030650655.1 Candidatus Brocadiaceae bacterium | reverse complement strand
GGTTCAAAGGTTCGAAGGTTCTACCATGGTTATCAATCTGGGTAAAACAGAAGGTGTCTTACATAAATCAGAACAAATTGCAGACGAGCATTACAATACAGGTGAGCGAATCAGGGCTACTGTATTTGACGTGAAGAAGGTAGGGACACGGGTAAGAATAATGCTCTCAAGGGCACATACCGATTTTGTGAGGAGGCTTTTTGAATTAGAAGTGCCTGAAATAGCAGAAGGTACGATTGAAATTAAAGCAATGGCAAGAGAGCCCGGCCATAGGACCAAGATCGCTGTATACTCAAGTGATTCGAATGTTGATTGTGTCGGAGCATGTGTGGGAGTGCGCGGATCTCGGATTAAAAATATTGTAGATGAATTGAATGGAGAAAAGATTGATATTATCAGGTGGAGTGATGAACCAGAAGCGCTGTTGCCCAATGCGCTGAAACCCGCAGAAGTTTCCGGGATTATTCTGTCATCAGAGAATCAGGTCGCAACCATTGTGGTTCCGAATGACCAGCTTTCTCTAGCAATTGGCAAAAGGGGACAGAACGTACGTCTTGCGTCTCGTTTAACTGCATGGGACATTGATATCATAACAGAATCAGAACTTGAAGAAAGGCAGAAAGCCAGTGTCTTAGAAACCACAGAAGTTGCTGTGTCGAACAAAGCACCCTCTGATAATTTAAATGTAACTCCGCCAGATGCTGGGACTACAGAAGTCGTTGAAACCGGCGGCGATAAGGAAGATGCATAATTTTATTAGAGTATTGGATTTATAAGGTTAGGAGTTTAAATGGATAAAATTCGGATCAGTTCACTTGCTAAAGAGCTAGGGATAAAGAGCGGTCTGTTAATTGAAAAGTGTCATGAAAAGGGGTTGACTCATATTAACCACCATGCAAATACCTTGTTGCCTGAGCAAGAAGAAATGATAAGAAAATTGTTCCAACCAGTGGCAAAGGTAACTCCTCAGAAAGAAGTGCCTAGAGTAAAAGATGCTGTCACGACACAGACCTTTGAACAAAAGAAAGAAATCAAAGTGTCACCGCCTGCCAGTCCAGCCACTCATGTTACTCAGGTTGTTCAACCGCACAAAGTTGTTAGAATTCATAAGGGTATACCTCAACAACCACACGTTGTAAAAGTAACTCCGGTAAAAACAATGTGGAAGAAGAGACATCCGTCGGGTTTTGTACCACAGAAGAGGAGGGAACATGGAGCGGAAGTTGCAGAATCAAAGAAGACGACAGTTAGCAAAGAAACAAAGGTTGTCATGGATGTGCCTATAACCGTAAAAGAACTTTCTTCTAAATTGGGGATTCGCGCAAACGAGATTATAACCAAGTTACTCCTTCAGCACAATATTCGTACAACAATCAATCAGATTCTCAGTGAAGAGATTGTCCAATTACTGGGTGTAGAATATGGAGTAGATATTGAAATTAGAAAAAAGGAGAAGGCAGAAGAACAGGACTTTTTAAATGAGCGGATTTCAACAAAGGCCGAAGATATGGTAAATCGGGCTCCTATTGTAACTTTCCTGGGGCATGTAGACCATGGAAAGACCTCGCTCCTTGATAGTATCCGTCAAACAAATGTAGCTGCAGGAGAGGTGGGAGGAATCACTCAACACATAGGCGCTTATAAGGTAGAGATGAACGGGAAGCATGTTGTGTTTCTGGATACGCCTGGTCATGAGGCTTTTACCGCAATGAGGGCAAGAGGTGCGAATATTACCGATGTGGTCGTGCTTGTTGTGGCGGCTGATGATGGTGTTATGCCGCAGACGGAAGAGGCGTTAAACCATGCCAAGGCAGCTAATGTCCCGATTGTTGTGGCGCTGAATAAAATTGATAAACCAGGCGCCAACACGTTGCGAGTCAAACAGCAACTTGCAAGCTTGGATTTGAGTCCGGAAGATTGGGGCGGAAAGACACAGTTTGTTGAGACTTCTGCGATAACCAAAAAGGGGATTGATACCTTACTCGAAAGGCTCTTGTTAGAAGCCGAGATTCTTGAATTGAAAGCAAATCCAAAGAATCCGGCGCGAGGCGTTGTTCTAGAGGCACGCTTGAGTGAGGGACGCGGGGTTGTTGCTAATGTCTTAATACAAGACGGCACATTACATCAAGGGGATGTAATCCTCTGTGGTAAAACTTTTGGCAGGGCGCGTCTGATAACTGATGACAGGGGCGTTGAACGAAAAGAAGCCGGTCCGACCACTCCTGTGTCTGTTTCAGACTTTTCTGAAGTTCCTGAAGCTGGGGATAGGTTTTATGTGGTGAATGATATTCAGAAGGCACGAGAAATTGCCTTAGAAAGACAAAAGAAAGATCGTGAAACCTCTTTGTCAAAACACCAACACGTCACGCTGGAGAGTCTTTATTCCAAGATTGCCGAAGGAAAAGTAAAGGAAATCAAGGTGATATTGAAGGCTGACTATAAGGGTTCTGTGGAAGTGCTTAAAAAAACATTGGAAGGGCTTTCTAATCCTGAAATCAAGGTGAAAATATTACACTGTGGTGTCGGTGGTATTACGGAATCAGACGTGCTTCTTGCAGATGCATCGGATGCGATTGTGATCGGGTTTTATGTGACGACGGAGGACAAGGCACGGATACTGGCAGAAGAAAAAGGGGTGGATATCCGGCTGTATAAAATTATCTATGATGCAACGAACGAGATGAAAGCCGCTATGGAAGGTATGTTAGAGCCTGAGTCCAAGGAAGTTGTATTGGGTCAGGTTGAAATACGGCTAGTGTACAACATCTCAAAGTTTGGTAATGTTGCAGGTTGTTATGTAAAAACGGGTAAGATTACAAGGAATTCCTCTGTCCGATTAATTCGCGACAGCATCATTATTTATGATGGGAAATTGGAATCTTTGAAGATTGCTAAGGATGACGCCAGGGAAGTGAGGGCGGGTTTTGAATGCGGGCTGAAGATTGCTAGTTATGACGATATCAAAGTGGGTGATGTCGTGGAGGCATACGAAGTGCAAAAGATCGCCAGAACCTTGGCGGTTTAATAGTTAAGAATTAATCTGTAAATTTGCTTTAAGAAAAATATTTTATAAACTTTTAATATTCCCTTTAGAAACAGGATAAGGATTTGACAATACAGTTCTAGCTTGCTGTGCAATGAATCTGGAATTCTACGAATCTGATGATACGGTAGTTGGCGTTTTAAATATTCGGCTGGCGATCAGGAGTGCAAATACCTTAAAGGATAAACGCCGTATTATAAAAAGCCTGAAAGATCGTATTAGAAATAATTTTAACGTCTCTGTCTCTGAAACAGGCACGTTGGATCATTGCCAGTATTCTAAACTGGGGATTGCAATGATTGGAAACGACAAACGATATGTGAACAGCATCCTTTCAAATTTAGTTAATATGTTCCGATATGCCGCTTCTGTTGAACTTGTGGACTATCACCTCGAATTTACTTAACCTCATTTTAAAGAAGCAAGCGTACAACTTTCAAATCCCTCTTTATAAATAAATGGTTATTATATCCGGTTATCATCTGTTTTTAATTTGTAAGAAGAAAGGGGGTTTGTTATGTCATCAAGAAGGATGGAAAGGTTGGCTGAGGCCATCAAACAAGAAGTAAGCAAAATCATACTGCATGAACTGAAGGACCCCCGGATAAGCTTTATTACGGTAACAAAGGCAGAAATTGCACCTGATTTGAAAAGAGCAACGGTATATATCTCTATATTGGGGGATGATGTGACGCAGAAAACGACCCTAAGGGGGTTAGAAAATGCCAAAGGATTTATTCAAACAAAAGTAGGATCTTGTTTACAGATAAGATATACCCCTCTTTTGACATTTTGCTTGGATGAATCGGTCAAAAAGAGTGCGCATATTTTGAAACTTATTGACGAGGCAGTTAAAGGGAGCGACATCGTTATAAAAAGTGAGTTAGAAGAATGAAGAAATTACATTTAGGTATACCGAAAGGAAGTCTCCAGGAAGCAACCATCGATATGATGAAAAAGGCGGGTTATACCGTCCGCGTAAGTTCTCGGTCATATTATCCTACGATTGATGACGATGAAATTTCTGTAAGATTGATCCGCCCTCAGGATATGTCACGATATGTTGAAAAAGGTATTATTGACGCAGGTCTCACTGGTGCAGACTGGGTTAAGGAAGCTGGTTCTGACGTGAGGGTAGTCGTGAGCCTGGTATATGCCAAACAGCAGCTAACAAAGGTCAGATGGGTTCTTGCTGTTCCTGAAGATTCGCCCATACGGTCTGTAACCGATTTACGTGGTAAAAGGATTGCAACAGAACTGGTAAATGTAACGCGACAGTACCTGGCAGAACGGGGGGTAGTTGCTGATATTGAGTTTTCGCATGGTGCAACGGAGGCGAAGGCCCCCGACCTTGTCGATGCGATTGTAGAACTTACCGAAACAGGCAGCAGTCTGAAGGCAAACAAACTCCGTATTGTAGAAACTATTATGGAATCCTCGACACTGCTTATTGCCAACCATCATGCTTGGTTAGATGACTGGAGGCGCACCAAGATAGAGAATCTCGCTATGCTCTTTGAAGGGGCAATTATTGCTCGTGAAAAAGTTGGATTAAAGATGAACGTTCCGAACGGAGCATTGGACGAGGTGCTCAAACGATTACCTGCATTGAGAAAGCCTACCATTTCGACACTATCTGAAGGGGCTGGTTATGCAATCGAAACCGTTCTGGATGAAACGGTAGCGAGAAAGATTACGCCAGAACTAAAGAGGGCGGGTGCTGAAGGGATCATTGAGTATCCATTAAATAAAGTTATTCTTTAACTAATGGCCTTACAACATGGTACGAACAAAATAAAGAAGCATGCAATGTTATTTGGCATATCTTTTAATATTACTTTTGTTTTCATAACGCTCTTATCTATAGGTTTTCAGGGATGTAGTGGTGTTACTGCAAGACAGGGAATTCAATCTGTATCCAGAATTAAAAACCAATCTCTCTCTGACAATGAGAAGGCGCATGCATATTTTTGTACTGGATATGCTTTTATGCTGGATAGGGATTGGGAAAACGCAATTCTTAATTTTGAAAAGGCAATTCTATTCGATCGTTCTTCCGAAAGAATTATCCGGCATTTAGCTACGTGTTATTTCCAATCAGGCAAGAATGAAAAATCGATTGGTTTTATTGAAAAGTTAGCCAGTCTCAAACCCAATGATTTCAGCGTTCATTATACCTTGGCCACTCTTTATGAAACCATAGGAAAACATCAGGATGCTATTACAGAATACGAACGTGCCCGTCGATGCAAGACAACCAAATTAGACAACGTGTTTTTGGCGGACGCCCTTTACAGGCTTGCCAATCTTTATATGCAGGATGGGATGATGGAAAAGGGTGCCGAGTGCTACAAGAACATGTTTGACCTGAAACTTGTAAGCGAACCGTCAAAGATATATTATGAAATAGGGCAGCGATATTTTGAAAAAAATGATATAAAAAAAGCCCTGGAATATTTTCTAAAGGTTAAAGAAGCTGATCCTAAATTGAGTTTTGCCAGTTTCTATCTTACCCTCTGTTACGACGCGCTCAATGATCACGAAAATGCCGTAAGGGAATCAAAAATCTTTTTGGAAAAGGATCCGGATAACTGGGTTATGCATCTTGCATTATCCGAAATATATGGAAAAATGAAGAATGAGGTTAAAAGGAGTGAAGAGTCCAAGAAAACCCAGGAAATTCTTAAGAAAAATGTGGATACCGGAAGCAAGAATACAAAGGAATATTTCATGCTATGCCAGATTTACCGAAATCAGCAGAGGATCGCTGAGGCAATCGCCGTTATTGAGTGCATGAAATTGATTCCGATGGATAAAGAAACAAAACGGGATACTCATTTCCTGTTAGCGAATCTTTATTACGAGGAACAAAAAATGAATGAAGTTGAAGAAGAATTGCAGATGACCTTAAAGCTTGATCCAGATTTTCATGAGGCAAGTAATTTCCTTGGATATTTGTTTGTTGAAAACAATAAAAATTTGGACGAAGCCATACAATTGATTAACAGGGCATTAAAAGCACAACCTAAGAATGGTGCCTATCTGGATAGTTTGGGATGGGCTTATTATAAAAAGGCACAAGCAGAAGGAAGAAACGATTATTTAATTACGGCACTTCGAATGTTATTAGAAGCCGTTCAACTCCTGGAAGAGCCTGATATTTATGAGCACATAGGGGATGTTCATTATAGCTTGGGGCATTGGGATGAATCTGTTAAGGTTTGGGAAAAAGCCCAAACCTTATATAAAAACATGCGCAGTAATGAAGTGCAAGTTGAGAATATTACGACAAAATTGGAAAAGGTTAAAAGGTTAATTTCTTTAGAGGAAACGAGTTCAAAGGTTATTGCAAATCATCTGGAGGTTGAAACAATCACTCGACCTTAAGGACGTTTGATGGGAATTGTTTTTAAAGGAATTAAGAAAAATGGCTGGACATTCACATTGGGCAAGTATAAAGCATAAAAAGGGCGCTACCGACGCTAAAAAAGGCAAAGCATTTTCTAAGATAGCTCGTATGATTACGGTAGCTGCGAGAAAAGGAGGCGATCCCGATATGAATCCGAAATTGCAGCTTGCACTGGATAAAGCCCGTGCTGTTAACATGCCTAAGGATAATGTAGAACGCGCTATTCAGAAAGGGACAGGGGATTCTTCCGGAGATATAGAGTTATTTGAGTGTTTGTACGAAGGATACGGGCCGCACGGTGTTGCCATGATGATAGAAATTCTGACGGATAATAAAAATAGAACCGTCCCTGAAATAAGAAAGATATTCGAACGATTTGGCGGAAACATGGGAGAAGCGGGTTGCGTGTCATGGATGTTTGAAAAGAAGGGGCTTCTTATAGTGAATAGCAGCAACCTCAATGAAGACGACTTGATGATGTTGGTGCTGGATGCTGGCGCAGAGGACTTACAGAAGATTGGAGATGTATTTCAAGTAATATGTTTACAAGCAGATTTAGGCAAAGTCAAAAAAGCCATCGAGAGTAAAAATATAAAAGTTGAAACTGCCGAAGTGAGCTGGATTTCCAAAAACAATATTGATGTAGAAGAAACGGCAGGCCGTAAAGTACTGAGGCTTATGGAGGCGCTTGAAGAGCACGATGACGTGCAAAACGTATATTCTAATTTTAATCTTCCACAAAGCCTTTTAGCGGAAATGCAGCAACCTGTAAAGTAAGATAACGGCAGTTGTTCTACTTTTTTTCGTTATCTTTATTTATGAATTGCAGGTTTTGCTGGGGTTGTTCGATTGGGGCAATATCTACTTCTTTGTGAGTTCTTGGACGTTTCTTTTCAATGTTTAACAATTCTAATACCTGCTCTCCCTCCAGAACCTCTTCCTCTTCTAATTTCTTTGCTAGTAGTTCCAGTTTACCTTTATTATCGGTGAGTAATTTTTTTGTCTTCTCGTAGCATCCCATAATAATATCGGTAACCTCTTCATCAATTATGATGGCTGTTTTATCGCTGTATTCTTTTTCCTGGACGAGATCATGCCCAAGGAAGATATTTCCCGATTGTCTGCCAAAGGTCTGAGGTCCTAACCTCTTACTCATTCCGAATCTGCATACATAATTTCGTGCAAGTTGTGACGCCTTTTCCAAGTCGTTTTGAGCGCCCGTAGATATTTCATGGAGGACGATTTCTTCGGCAGCGCGGCCTCCGAGCAACACACAAAGGGTATCCAGGATTTCAGACTCACTTGTCAGGTATTTATCTTCCATCGGTAGCTGCATGGTATAACCCAGCGCAGCAGTTCCTCTCGGGATTATAGATACCTTATGTACGGGGTCAGTGTTGGGAAGCAATGCGGCTACAAGGGTATGGCCTGATTCGTGGAATGCAACAGTCTTTTTTTCAACATCGCTCATAATCCTGCTCTTTCGTTCAGGACCGGCTATCACCCTGTCGATGGAGGATTCTAATTCCTCCATACCTACAAAGTTTTTATTGTGCCTTGCCGCAAGGAGCGCTGCCTCATTGATGACATTTGCCAAGTCTGCACCTGAAAAGCCAGGTGTCCGTTTTGCAATGACCTTTAGACTGACTTCGGTAGCCAATTTTACGCTCTTTGCATGCACTGCCAAAACAGCCTCACGACCAATAAGGTCTGGCCTGTCGACGGTTATTTGACGATCAAAACGCCCCGGACGCAGTAACGCACTATCCAAAACGTCCGGTCGATTGGTAGCTGCTACAATGATAACCCCTTTCTGTGAATTGAAACCATCCATCTCTGCAAGGAGTTGATTGAGAGTCTGCTCGCGTTCGTCATGACCGCCACCTAGTCCCGTGCCTCGCTGGCGGCCGACGCTGTCAATCTCATCAATGAAAACGATACAGGGCGCCTTTTCCTTTGCCTGTTCGAACATGTCTCGTACCCGCGCAGCGCCCATTCCAACAAACATCTCGACGAAGTCTGATCCACTGATTGAAAAAAATGGAACCCCGGCTTCGCCTGCTACTGCTCTGGCAAGGAGCGTTTTACCTGTTCCCGGAGGGCCTATAAGAAGCACACCCTTGGGAATTTTTCCACCCAGTTTTTGGAATCGTTCGGGGTAAGAAAGGAAGTCTATAATTTCCTTTAACTCTTCTTTGGCCTCATCACACCCTGCAACGTCGATAAAAGTTGTTTTCTGCGTCCCATTGTCTGAGTACAGCTTTATCTTTGCCTTTCCAAAAGACATGAAAGGCGAACCCATCCCTCCAACTTTTCTAAAAAGAAAAAACCATCCTAATGCCATGATGCCAAAAGGAAAGACCCACCACATCAGGACGTTTTTCAGGAAATTATTTTCTACGGCGCCTTTAAATCTAACCTTCTGGGATTCAAGTTCATTGACGAGTTCCATGTCTTGTATTGGCACGGTAGCAAAAGCGACGTTTTCTTCTTTATCACCTTCGGCGGATACTTTTTTATAATGACCACGAATAAGGTTTGAACCAACGGTGCAGTCTGCTATATAGCCATTCTTTAAGTATAGCCTGAACTGGCTGTAAGATATTTCTTCAGACTTGGGAGAGAGAAACATCTGTACGATGTACATGACGGCAAGGAAGATCAGGATATATCCGATAGAAAATGGTGTTTTTTTAGCTTTGTTTTTAGTCTTTTTAGCCATGCATTACAAAAGATTGAAATGTAACTATAGATACAAACTATTTTCCTTAATAAAGTAGAGCAAATTATATTAGAAAATAAGAGTAATGTCAAAGTTAAATTCAGAAGGGATTTAAGTTGATAATAGACAAAAAGACAATATAATAAAGCAAAGTCGGGGTGTAGCGCAGCTTGGCTAGCGCGCTTGAATGGGGTTCAAGAGGTCGTGGGTTCAAATCCCGCCACCCCGACCACTAAAACCAAGGGTTTTAGGAATTTGCCACATCTCGTTTTCCCTCCACTGTAGACAAATTGTAGTCAGCCTCTAAAATCTGAACTCCATCTCTTAGTCTATCAGGGCAATGAAGAGAATACCTACCTTTGGGTCATTCTTATATCTTGACGACCTAATAGCTTGGATATTATAAATATCAATATCAATATATTAACAAATTATCATGTAATTGCTTTTTGCTATTCTCTCACTATACGTGTGTTCTTATCTTCTCTTCATGCAAATAAGTTTATATCTGCGTTTATCCTGCCGTGCTTCGTTGCGCTCCCGTTTCTCTCCCGCTCCACGAAGCACATGATTGCTAATATAATAATATTGAAATAATCTTTTAAACTACTTATACTTACGTAAAATATGAAAATTTATTCTTTGAACAAGTAGCAAGCCATTAGTTGTGCGTCATGCTATGGCAACATTGAGAACATAAAACTATAAACTAAAATCGTGGACATAGAAGCACTTTTAAAACTACTTCAAGACTGGATAAACAGAGTTCCGTTGATAATTCTTGGAAGTGGTGCTTCTATTCCGTTCCACCCGCCTTCTATGTGGATACTTGGCGACCATCTGAAAAAAACAATTTCATTTGCCGACCCAGACGACCAAAGACAATTTGATGAATTCAAATCCATTTTTGACGAAGTTCAAGACATAGAATTAACGCTTCTAAAATTACAACTACGACCAAATGTTTTGAGCAATATAATTTTTGAAACATGGAAGTTGGTGAGTAAGCATGACCTTGAAGCATACGACCAATTCTTGAATAATAAAACTAATTTCCCATTAGCTGAATTAACAAAACATCTCTTATCATCAGCACAAAGAAAACTTTCAATAATTACAACAAACTACGACAGACTTGCTGAGTATGCAGCAAGTTTATCAAATACTTTTATTTGCACAGGTTCCTCACAAAATTTTATCGGACACTTTTCAAACAATATTCATCACAACAATTTATCATCACTCAAAGGTTATAGCGGACAAGTGAACATTTGGAAAGTTCCTGGCTCATTAGACTGGTTTAAAACGAAAGATGATTACGATGTTCAATTACCGCTTAGCGGGGTTTTGGGGTGGCGCTGGTAGGACAAGCGTCTCGTTTGTCCTGTATCCGTTTATTGCTTTTGTTTTGGTCAACCGAGACGGTTGACCTACCAATTTCTTCTAATTTTAAAAAAATAACTTATAAACCTAGCGTTTTAATCTTCGTTAATACCTGTCTGCTATTAATCCTTGCCCAACAGACGATCAAATCTTTTCTTCCACTCCTTATAATCGATCACATAATTGTACCCGCAAACCATGCTTATGTTCCTGCCTTGCAGCACCCGATCAATTTTGAATGCACATTCTCTCGTTTCTTTTTGCGGACCGAAGGGATTAAGGCTCATTCCCAGTTCCTTAAGAAAGACATAGTCACAGATGAGAAGGACGTCCTCAAAAATATAGAATGTGAACCCTGGGGTATGGCCTCCGGTATGGAAGGCTTCGATGCCTCGTTCAACAAAATTCTCCTGGAAAGTCACGTCAAATGTGAAGGCACGGCAGATGCTATGGGCAGAGTCTAGCTTGTGTATTCGCACCTTTGCATGAAAATAATCACGGTACTGATTGCTTGCACCAAGAAAATGGTGGTGAGTAAAGATGATGACATCTGCTGGCTTGAGACTGCTGTCGAAACACGAAGGGCAATCAATCCAGAATGTCTTCCCGTTTGTTTCAATACGATATGCAGCATGCTCCAAACCAAGAGCAGGAACGGAATTTAAGCGAGTAACCTTTTCGTTGACCGGAGTACCTTTAACTTCGAACCTCGCAGAGCATTCCTCTGAGGTAATGAATTTCTCTTTTGGAGCTCCACAGAATGGACAAAAATCGGGATGGTATCCCACCATATTAAAACCACACACAGTGCAGACATATTGTTCCTTTTCCACAATTCCCCCTTTCTGCTTTTTAGTATTGTCAAAATCTAGCCATAGAGAGCCTAGTCATAGAGAGCACAGAAATATTTTGGAAATCAATAAGTTACAAGTTTCCTGCGTTTCTCTCTCTTTCCACCTATGTACTCTGTAACAAATTTATAAAACCTTGCTTTTTTAGCAAAGATTTTTAATCTGCGTAATCTGTGTGCTATTTTTGGTTGTGGCTTCGCCACGCTGTGTACTCGGTGGTTATACCTTTATCGTATCAGTTCACCCCCCTCCCCTAACCCCTCCCACCAGGGGCGGGGGAAAAACGTTTCCTCCTCCTCGATGGGGGAGGTCAGGTGAGGGTGCTGAACTGTTCCCTTTATCCCCCTCTTTGGCAGAATTAAAAATCTGCCTAAAAGAAAGGAAATGGCGCCGCCTCAAACTGACCCAAGAGATCCCCTGTCACAGGATTCTTTGTTTAACGTTTGATGCATGGAATGAGTAAAAGTATCTCCTTTGTGTCTTTCCATGCCTCTTTGGTTATATCCTGATATAAAAGTATCCAATTCGGTTATTAGATACTGTTTCCTTTGTTTATCAAGAAATGTTGCCTCGAATGAATTCTTTACCAGACGATAAATGTCGTCGTGATTCAGATTCAGCGCTTCTTGTACAGCCAGGAAATTCTCCGTTATATAACCGCCAAAATATGCCGGGTCATCGGAATTCACGGTTACACAAAGTCCCAACTCAAGCATGTGCTTGAGATTGTGTTTTTTTATGGAATCAAAGATATGAAGCCTGACATTGGAAAGAGGACAAACGGTTAATGGCACCTGCTCTGCCACCAGCTTTTTGACCAATTGTGTATCAGCAACACAGCGAACTCCATGATCAATGCGTGATACCCTGAGCTTTTCCAATGCCTGGCGGACATACTCTGCCGGACCTTCTTCACCGGCATGAGCAACGGTCAGAAACCCTTCTTCCAGCGCTTTATCAAATACACGGGTAAACTTCTCCGGTGGATAACCTACCTCACATGAATCAAGCCCAACCCCTACAATCCACTCCTTAAATGGCAGCGCCTGCTTCAGTGTCTCTATTGCTGAATCGGTGCTGAGATGTCGCAAAAAACACATAATAAGTTTTGAAGAGATACCGAGGTGCCGCTGCGCATCAACCAGGGCGCGGTGTATGCCAGTAATTACCGTTTCAAACGATATCCCTCTGTTGGTATGGGTCTGCGGATCAAAAAATATTTCAGTATGACGTACATTCTGGGCATGTGCCCTTTTCAGATATGCCCGGGTCATATCATAGAAGTCCCGCTCTTGCACCAGTACGCCGGCGCCTTCGTAGTAAACATCCAGAAATGATTTAAGGTCAGTAAATTGATAGGCACTGCGCACTTCTTTTATGGAATTAAAAGGAAATACCAGTTTATTCCGCTCTGCAATCTCAAACATCAAATCAGGCTCTAGTGATCCTTCAATATGGATATGAAGTTCCGTCTTGGGAATATCTCGAATGAACGTCTCTATCACGAAAGTCTTTTATACCTCCCCATTAATTGTGTTTTCGCCAGGATATGACCTTCCATTGCTTTTTCAACCTGTTGCTTGGTTGCCTTTTCAGGAAGGTTCAATTCTGTATCCAAAGCATACAGTTTAAAAAAGTAGCGATGTTCTCTATCAGGCGGGCAGGGACCCATATAATTCAAGTTACTTCCCGTCCCAATACCATGAGTACCTGCAGGCTCTTCTCCCTCTTTAATTTCACGTATACCTGGCGGGATGTTAAAAACAACCCAATGGTCCCACATACCATCTTTTCGCAGATGCTTTGGAACATCCGGATCGTCCATAATCAAAACAAGGCTCTTCGCCCCGGAAGGAATATCAGTTATCTTTAATGGAGGATTTATATTCTCGCCATCGCATGTGTATTTAGCAGGTATCTTCCCTTCGTGTTCAAAAGCAGAACAGGTCAATTTCATAAATTTATCTCCTTTGAATGATGTTTTTTTCGAATTGTATCGCGGACTTGATCAAGTAATTTCATGGAGTAAACTCACTTTCAGTATTTTGCGTTTCAATATTAAAACATCATTGACAAAACAATTTGAATTATATATATATACAACGAGAAAATCAATAATGTCTGTAATTTACTACTGCAATTAGGCGGTATAATCTATGTTAGGTTTCAAGGAAAAGTCCCAAATGCCGCAGCAGAATCAAACGTGGGCACAGTTCTTCTTCTCGTTCCAAGGTTGCATTGGCCGAAAGAGGTTTTGGCTCCACTACTTTCTGCCCCTCGCCCTACCCGCAATTGTTCTCTCCGTTGTGATTAATACGATGAGCGGGTATCAAGGCCGGAGTGGGCATGGAAGCTTGGTGTTTCTTGTGATCCTTTGGCCGGCGTTCGCGGTTTCAACGAAGCGATGGCACGATCGAAACAAGTCCGGCTGGTGGAATCTGATTGGACTCATTCCCATTCTTGGGGGCATCTGGGTTCTAGTCGAAAACGGCTTTCTGCGCGGCACAGTTGGCAACAACCAATATGGATCGAATCCTCTTGAAGTTTAAACCTAACCAACCGCTCCACTTGACGCTGAACAGCGCTCTCAAGGCTCGCTGTTCAGCGCCGGTGAGCGCCGGCGTTAGCCACTTGGCAGCCATATGACGCGTTCTCCAAATCGCCTCCATGAACGGACAAGCTTTTTCAAGTACATGCCGGCCTCAACTGCAAGACTCGTGCTGGATAACAGGACATTGAGATGGAGCTCGCCAAGTCTTTTCAATGATCCCTTCGATGTGCCCAGGGAGCTCTCGTTCGGGATCACCCCTGCGGAGATCGTTGAAGCCTTGGCAAGAAGATTCGCATCCTTGATAGAGCATCCTCCGGAAGACACTTCCGACTTGGAGCCCAAGCTCAGACTCAT
>JAUSDH010000122.1 GCA_030650655.1 Candidatus Brocadiaceae bacterium | reverse complement strand
CAATCATTAAAATTACCAAAACTAGTTGTACAATGCGTCTCAATGGTATGGAGTGTGGAGACAGGGTCCGATCTGTGATCCGGTAAATGAGAATACCCTTTACCACACAAAATCCCATTACTGGAATGTAAAGATATCTTTCAGCCATAATATTTCCTATCGGAAGTATATTCATGACAGGCAAAATCATGATAAAGAACCACGCCATCCAGCACGCAAACATATTTCTTAATTTAGTTAATATTGCGAATATGATAAAGATTGAGATGAGAAAGGTGATGGATAAAATGAATGATCCCTCTAATGGCGTTTTTACAAGCGGTACCACATAGTCTGCATTAAGGTTGAATGGAAAGAATGATAATTTTATATAAGATGCAAGAATCTTAATCATGGTTAAGGTATTTACCAGGAAACCTCCGGGTTGGTAAGCAGCTTTTAATTCATAATTCCTAAATACGATAAATCGAATTATGACATAAAACAGTGAAACTGCAAAATAGCCTATGTATATCCCCTTAAATCTTTTTAAAATACCTGGCCATATTTTCTGGCCTGAAAATATGGTGAACAAAAGTAAAAGTATGGGAAAGGTTATAGCCATTTCTTTTGAAAAAAGGGCACACAAATATGCAATAAGAGAAATGGCGTAACAAATTGCTAATTGCTTTGTATCGTTTTTGCTATAAAAAAATTTGTCGGATTTTATAAAATAGATAAGAGAGACGAGGAGAAAAGTAGCAGATAAAAGGTCTTCTCGGTATCCAACGGCGTTTATAGTTTCCACAAGGGCTGGGTGTGTAACAAAAAACAACGTTGAAAACAAGACGATTTTTTTGTTCTGTAAAACAACGTTAAGAAAAAGATAAAAAAGTACGGTATTTAACGTATGCAAGATAATGTTGGTGAGATGAAATCCAAAGGGATTTAAACGCCAGATGGCATAATCGAAGAAGTATGAGATGGTGACGATAGGCCGGTAGCTCATCTCGCCTGAGATCGTAAAGTAGTCTTTTGTGAAAATCTTTGGAAAATACCTCCATTCCCTGATAAAGCAATTTTCTACAATGATCTTGAAATCGTCATAGACAAACTTGCCGTACGTTGCGTTTAAATAAAGCAAGACGGAGAATGAGGATATTAAGATAGGGATAAATATGGAGAACTGCCTTACCGTGTGGGTTGATTGGGTTTTCATTTTACCTACTATAACATAAAACACTACTCCTGCAAGCCTGGCTTTAATCTTAAATAGGATAATTTTGGAAGGATGGCAAATAAAAATCCCCCTATACCTCCCTTTGTTAAAGGGGATATAGGGGGATTACAATTTTACTGCTTTACAAAGGCGTGAAGCCTTTGTTTGGTTCAACGAATATTAGAACATATAGGCGAAAGCAATTGCTGTCGTAAGTTCGCCATCGTGGCCACCAAACACCTCTTGATTTGCTTCGTCATAACGAAGTTCTGGTCTGACGAGCATATTCTCTCTTATCTTGATGTTGGCTGTAAGGGTAACTTCCCAAACATTAAGGGCATTAACACCTAACCTTGCACCATCATTGTCATCAAAATATTCACCCCTAAGCGCAAGACCAAAGGAGTCTGTGATGTCTTGATTGACAATACCGGAGAATCCCCACCACTGACCGTTTTCGTCAGCATGAGCTCCCAAGTCATTGTTTATACCACCAAACATTGCCCCGTCTTTTTCTGTGCCGTAATCAATATTGAGGTTAAAAGCAGTCTTTTCAAATGGTTTGATTGCAAAAATAAGATCCCAGAAGTGGCGATTGTTGCTGCTGATATCTGTTTGCTCAGGACCATGACTACCGTTTACAATGAAGTTGGTGTTTTCTGCTATAGCCCAGTTAAATTGGTATCCAAGGGTCTTCCCGTTGTTATTGTCTACGAAGGTATCCCAACCGTTTACAAGGTATCCTGTTGCCGTTAATTTATCCAATAAAGGATAACTGACGGCTAAACCTGTATTGGTAAATGGGATTGCATTCTGATAAAGGAGTGAACGTGAGTAGTTAGGATTATCTACGCTCTCCCAGAGTTCAGCGCCAATCCAGGTGGCAAACTTACCAAACTTAAAATCCAATCCTTTACCAATTGGTGCCTTGTATGTTACAAAGCCCTGGCTAATGGTAAAAGGATCGCCGCCACTGGCGCCGTCTACCCTGCCATCGCTAGGTACAAAAGTAATCCTTTGGGCAATTTCACCGTAATTTGTCGTAAAGCCAAAGCCAACTGGATCTTTTTCTGTGGATTGTTTAAAAACAGAGATTTCCACATTGTCTAACGTAAATGAGTTATCCTCTCTGTCAAAAGCCCTTACATCTAAAAAGGCTCCCCCGTCACGCGCAAAACTGGGTGTACTTCCCCTTCTGTCATTAGGCCTTGAATAATTATAACTGTAATATGTATCAAGAAATCCGCTTACTTCTACACTCTTGAAGAAGCTGGACATCTTACCTTCTTCTTCTGTCGGTGCTACTGCCGGCGCGGCTTCTTGAGCGAAAATCGGCGCTGTAAAACCTACTATCGCACCACACAATATACCAGCCAACCCCAACTTGTAAAAATTCTTCATTAATACGCTCTCCTTTCCTTTATATAAGGATTTAACATTAAATTCATACGCAGCAAAAATTGAAACATGTATAAGCACTTTAGAAAAAATATTTAAGTTTTATATCCTAATCGGACCTCCTTTCCTATTAGAGAAAGTTAGCTTCTTAATAAATTATCAAAAATGAGCAAAGATAATACCTTATTCTTAGATGTGGTGTATATAAAAAAATTACTGGTAGTAAACTATGTTATAACCAAAATACTCTAGCAGCTTTAAATAGAATTACCCCGATAGGTTACAAAATAAGCGAAAGAAAAATATAGAACTTGTGTCATGAACTAAAAAACTACCCAAATTATGGCATTTTTTGTAAGTAGCATAAAATTAGCCGCAAATTGGATGATATGATACAGTTTGTTCTGCTTATTAGGTAGTTTTCAGCCGTAACTTATCGCACATATAATGGTTTTTGTCAATAAAAATCTTAAAATAATTCAATAAAATCCTGGTCATTTTTCTTGACCTTGAAAAATTTATTATTATAATTAGCCGACTTAATTGTTTGGTATTGATGTAAATATACCCAAATAATATAACTTGTAGAACCGTTCAGCCATTTTTTCATAAGGCGTTTTATTTTGAAATAATCACCTATGTAATTTAAAAAGGAGGTAAAAACAATGGTATTGGATCCCACTAAGCACGCAGATTGGGAAATAGCAGAAGATGCTGAAACTCGAATGAAAACGGTTTATCAACTTGCAGATGAATTGGGTTTGGAGAAAGAAGAACTGCTTCCTCACGGGCATTATGTTGCAAAGGTTGATTTTAATAAGGTTTTGAAACGGCATGAGAAAAAACATGACGGGAAATTCATTGATGTAACTGCCATAACTCCAACCCCTTTGGGTGAGGGAAAATCCACCACAACCATTGGACTGGTACAGGGTTTGGGAAAAAGAGGCAAAAAGGTTGTTGGAGCAATTCGTCAGCCATCGGGTGGACCAACTATGAATATCAAAGGATCTGCTGCGGGTGGTGGGCTTTCCCAGTGTATTCCTTTAACCCCTTTTTCACTTGGGTTGACAGGGGATATTAATGCCATTATAAATGCTCATAATTTGGCTATGGTTGCCCTTACATCAAGAATGCAACATGAATTTAATTACAGTGACGAAGAGCTTGCGAAAAGAGATTTAAAACGTCTTAATATCGACCCTGATAGGATTGAATTAAAGTGGATTATCGATTTTTGTGCTCAGGCACTCAGAAAAATAATAATCGGTATCGGCGGCAAGATGGACGGTTTCATGATGGAGTCTGGATTTGCTATCGCAGTATCTTCTGAACTTATGGCAATCCTTTCAGTAGCTAAAGATCTAAAAGACATGAGAGAACGGATTGGCAAGATGGTTGTTGCCCATGATAGAAAAGGTAGTCCAATAACGACTACTGATCTTGAAGTTGCTGGTGCAATGACTGCATGGATGGTGGGAGCTATTAATCCGAATCTGATGCAAACTATTGAAGGACAGCCAATATTTGTTCATGCAGGGCCTTTTGCCAATATTGCCATTGGACAATCCTCGATTATTGCCGATAGGATTGCCCTGAAATTGGGTGATTACCATGTGACTGAATCTGGATTCGGTGCAGATATCGGATTCGAAAAATTCTGGAACTTAAAATGCCGTTACTCAGGTCAAAAGCCCAATGCGGCAGTAGTTGTTGCCACTATCCGCGCTCTCAAGTGTCACGGGGGCGCCCCCATTCCAATACCTGGACGTCCTTTGGATCCGTGCTATAAAGAGGAAAACGTCGAGTGGGTGGAAAAGGGAACGGTAAATCTTGTCCATCATATTAACACGGTAAAGAAATCTGGAATTAACCCTGTGGTTTGTATCAATGCCTTCCATACTGATACAGAGGCAGAAATTAAGGCAGTTCGACGGCTAGCTGAAAAAGCCGGAGCCCGTGTTGCTTTATCCCAACATTGGCTAAAAGGGGGCGAGGGTGCCCTGGAACTGGCCGATGCGGTAATTGATGCATGCAATGAAGCCACTCACTTTAAATTTCTCTATGAGTTAAGTACCCCTTTAAGGACACGCATTGAGTTGATTGCAGAACAAGTTTATGGTGCAGACGGGGTTGATTATACTCCAGAGGCTTTAGCAAAAGTTAAAATGTTGGAAAATGATCCTGATATTTCAAAGATGGGAACTTGCATGGTTAAAACCCACCTTTCTATTACTGACAATCCACAATTAAAAGGTGCTCCAAAGAATTGGAGGCTCCGCATTCGGGATATATTGACTTTCAGAGGTGCAGGGTTTGTAGTGCCAATGGCTGGCGATATTAAATTAATGCCTGGAACGAGTTCAGATCCCGCATTCCGACGTGTGGATGTGGATGTAAAAACAGGGAAGGTAAAGGGACTTTTCTAATTCCTTACGTGGTTATAGCAAAGCAATTGTTAAAAACTGGTGCGACGAGATACCTTCCACGATTATTAAAAATTGGGTGTTTCGTGGAAGCGGTTAGGTAGGGCAACGGTTACCTGTCTTAATCGGCGGCCGCAAAAGCTACGGTTCATAGAAGGCTGTTGAACAAAAAAAGTTCAACAGCTTTCTTTTTTAGTAGAGTTGGTTACTGAAATTTTATGAATATTTGAGACGTTTTTGTTTTTGCTATAAGAACGGAATACAAAGATTTGCGGGACATCTAAGTTTGCAGTATATTTAAGGTAAACAATTACAACATTACCTTGACATATATATCTATATTTGCTTAAAATAATCAAAATAATTTGGATATTGAGATTTCTCTAACATACCTCGACTTTGCTCAGTAGGGTAAATTTCGAGTAGAGTCAGGAATTTCATTTATATTAAGATAACTACAAAGTGTTTTTTACATTAAACCATGAGCTTTCTAACTAAAATATTTGGAACATCAAATGAGAGGATACTGAAGAGCATACGGCCTCTCATAGAGCAGATCAACGCCCACGAACCAAAGATGATGTCTTTAACAGATGCTGAACTCCGTCAAAAAACAGATGAGTTTAAAGAAAGATTATCCAGGGGGGAAACCTTGGTCGATATCCTGCCAGAGGCGTTTGCTGCCGTGAGGGAGGCAAGCCGGAGAGTCCTTGTTACCCCTAATCCCGACAGTCCCAATCGTACCATGCGACCCTTTGATGTCCAGTTAATTGGCGGTATTGTTTTGCATCAGGGGAAGATTTCTGAGATGGCAACTGGTGAAGGAAAAACCTTGGTTGCTACGTTACCTGCCTACCTGAACGCATTGGCAGGGAGTGGTGTCCATATTGTCACGGTTAATGATTATCTGGCAAAACGTGATAGAGACTGGATGTCTCCGTTGTATGAATTTTTAGGTTTGAAAGCAGGAGCTATTCAATCACATCAGGAATACGAAGAGAAAAAGGCTGCTTATTTGTGTGATATTACGTACGGGACAAATAATGAATTCGGTTTTGATTATCTCAGGGATAATATGAGGAACAGACCGGAAGAACAGGTACAGATTAGTCGTGGTCTTAATTACGCCATCGTTGATGAAGTGGATAGTATATTGGTTGATGAGGCGCGCACTCCTTTGATTATCTCAGGTCCTGCAGAAGAGTCTACAGAAAAATATTATATAGCAGATAAGATTGCCAGACGTTTGAAAGTCGGAAAACATTTCGAAATAAAAGAAAAAGAACGCATGGTGCATCTGAGTGAGGAAGGTATTGAAGAGGTTGAAAAACAGCTAAACGTAGACAGTCTTTATACCGGTACGAATATGGAGTGGCCTCACTATATAGAACAGGCCATTCGTGCCCATCATCTGTTTAAGAACGACAAAGACTACATCGTCAAAGACGGTGAGGTTATTATTGTGGATGAATTTACAGGACGTTTGATGGAAGGTCGCGTATGGAGCGATGGCTTGCATCAGGCCGCACAGGCGAAGGAGCATCAGCGTATCAAGGAAGAAAACCAAACCCTGGCCACTATTACCCTCCAGAATTTTTATAGGTTGTATAAAAAACTTGCAGGGATGACAGGTACAGCACTGACAGAGGCGGCAGAATTTGACAAGATATATAAACTGGAAGTCGTTGTGATACCTACAAACAAACCCATGCATCGTACAAACCATCCAGATCGCGTTTATCGAACCGAAAAAGAGAAATTTGACGCCATTATTAAAGAAATTGTGGAAGTACACAAACAGGGGAGGCCAACGCTGGTTGGAACAGTATCGATTGAAAAATCTGAACTACTAAGTGAAAAACTCATGCGAGAGGGTGTTGAACATGAGGTTTTAAACGCCAAGCAGCATGAACGGGAGGCGCACATCGTCGCAAAGGCCGGACAGCGTGGGAATGTAACAATTGCAACGAACATGGCTGGTCGCGGTACGGACATTGTTTTAGGGGAAGGGGTTGCTGTCCTCGGAGGTCTTCACATTATAGGTACAGAAAGGCACGAGGCTAGGCGTATTGATAATCAGCTTCGTGGACGTGCCGGTCGCCAAGGCGACCCAGGTTCATCCCGTTTTTATGTGTCGCTTCAGGACGATTTAATGCGTATCTTCGCCTCTGAGCGTGTTAGTTCCCTCTTAAAAACCTTCGGGATGGAAGAAGGTATGGCAATCGAGCACTCGATGGTTTCGAAATCTATCGAAAGGGCGCAGAAAAAGGTCGAAGAACACAATTTCGAAATACGGAAACACCTGCTCGAATATGACGAGGTCATGGATCAACAGAGAAAGACAATTTATACACTGAGACAGGACGTGCTTGAGGGTAAGAACCTTCGTGACTATGTTTTCCGAATGATGGATGACAGTATCAGGGAGATAGTGGTTTTTGCTTATGATACGAAGAATGTTACTGACGAGGAAAAGCCATTTGACCTTGCAGCCTGGTTTAAACAAAAATTCGGCTTGGAGGTTGATTTGAATGAGGTTGAGGAGAAAACACGCAAGAACGTTGAGGAGTATTTGTTAAAGAAGGCAGCGGAGGCATATGAAATAAAGGAAAGTACCATTGGCAAAGAACAGATGGAAACGATTGCACAAATCCTCTTGATGGAAAAGATCGACACAAAATGGAAAGACCACCTCTATGCCATGGATCACCTAAGATCAGGTATCGGTCTCCGCGGATATGCCCAGCTAGACCCCAAGATTGAATATAAAAGAGAAGCATTAGGTATGTTTGAAAGTATGAATTTGGCTATTAGAGACGAGGTAACCGATCTTGTATTTAAGTTACAAATAGGAAAGGACGAGGAGAGAAAAGCGGTATGGCATCCAGACCGCTATGTTCACCAGGAAGTTTCGGGATTGGAGACGATGCAGGAATCTCCAGTTGCAGTTGCCAGTGCCCTTCAGAGTGCAGGTAAGAACGAAGAAGAACAGGCTGAACGGAAACTAGAGCCTATTAAAATTGGGATTAAGGTAGGAAGAAATCAACCTTGCACGTGCGGTAGTGGTAGAAAATTCAAACAATGTTGTGGCAGGTTGAGATAATTATAGTTTAAACGCGCTAAATATTAGCGAAGGACTTAAAATACTCTGAAAATTCACTCCATCCCCCATGCCTACTATCTTTGATGCTGTTTATGGAACAGCACTCGTCTGTGGTTCACCATACTTTTTTTTAAAACTCCTATTAAGTGAACGATATCGTTCTGGTATAACACAGCGGTTGGGTTGGCTTGGCACAAGGAAAGGGAAGAAACCCTGTGTGTGGATTCACGGTGCCTCAGTCGGAGAGATTTTAACAGTAAAAGCACTTGTAAAATCCATCGAAAAAGAGTTTAATAATTTGGATATAGTTGTATCTGCCAATACCAATACAGGGTTGTCCGTTGCTGAGAGGAGTTTCCAAGGTAAGAGGATTTTTTATTTTCCTCTCGACCTGAGTTGGATAGTGGACAGAGTATTAAACGCCATAGACCCTGCTTATGTAATATTAGTCGAGCTGGAGATATGGCCTAATTTTTTGATAGCCTTAACAAAGAAACATATTCCTGTAATTCTGGTGAATGCCAGGATATCAGAAAAGTCCCTGAAGTGGTATCGTGTTTTAAGTAAGATTTCAAAGGGGTTCTTTGAAAGTTTGACAAATAAAGAGAATGTTTTTTGCTCGAGGACAGAGACCGATACCACTCGTCTCAGGAATCTTGGTATACCGGAGGCACAAATTTTTACAACAGGGAATATGAAGTTTGACAATATGGTAACTGCTGTTCCGGAAGAGACGAAAGAACGGTTGTTGTGTCTCTTTGCAATCGGCAAGGATGATAAAGTTATTGTCTGCGGCAGCACACACGAGGGTGAAGAAGCTATTCTTTTGAGAATTTTCAAGCAAATTCGCACAAAAGTTGACAAGCTAAGACTGATTGTGGTACCAAGGCACATCGAAAGGGTTTCTGAAGTAATAAAACAAATCGAATCTGCAGGTCTCAGATGTGTAAGAAAGACTGTACTCGATAAAGGCAGCAAAATAGGTGCGGATAAATATGAAACGATAATTTTATGCGATACTATTGGGGAATTGCTCACTATCTATAGTATTGCAGACTGTGTGTTCGTTGGAAGAAGTCTAGTACCACAAGGCGGACAAAATATGGTGGAACCAGCGGGATTAGCCAAGCCAGTTATCGTTGGACCGCATACCTTTAATTTTAATGAGGAGGTTCAGCTACTGAAAGAAGCTGATGCTATAAAAATTGTTCAGGATGAATCGTCGCTATTGAACGAATTAATGTATTTATTGGAGCATCCGTACGAAGCCCAGGAATTAGGGAAGAGAGCGCAATCAGTCGTAACGAAACAAAGGGGTGCTACCGAGCGTAATTTAAACGTATTAAGAAAAATTTTATTGAAGGAGAGGGCAGTATCAGTATGAAGAAAGGAAGGCATTTATTTACCTCAGAATCAGTATCTATGGGACATCCAGATAAGGTTGCTGACCAGATATCTGATGCCGTACTGGATGCAATGCTTGAGCAAGACCCTATGAGCAGGGTGGCATGTGAGACATTGGTAACTACCGGAGTAGCCTTTGTAGCCGGCGAATTTACCACAAAGGCAAATGTAAACATTTCCGATATCGTAAGGAATACAATAAAAGAAATTGGCTACACCGACGCCTCGATGGGGTTTGATTATAACTCATGTGCGGTCATTACCAGCATTGGGAAACAATCCTCTGATATCTCACAAGGCGTAACCGAAGGTGAAGGTCTCCATAAGGAGCAAGGCGCAGGCGATCAGGGTATGATGTTTGGTTATGCGTGTAACGACACGCCGGAATTGATGCCGCTTCCTATTATGTTGGCTCACCGGATTATTATAAAACATGCCGAGTTAAGACAGAATGGAACATTGAAATATTTACGTCCTGATGCAAAATCACAGGTAACCGTAGAATATGAAGACCATAAACCCGTCCGTGTGCATACCGTAGTTGTTTCTACCCAACATGCGCCTGATGTAAAGTATGAAACGATTAAAGCCGACATGATTGAAAAAGTTGCAAAGCAGGTAATTCCCGCAAATTTATTGGATAGCAAAACGATCTATCATATAAACCCAACGGGGCGTTTCGTAGTTGGTGGTCCTCAGGGAGACTGTGGTTTAACGGGGAGAAAAATCATCGTGGATACTTACGGCGGCTGGGGTCGTCACGGTGGCGGAGCATTTTCTGGTAAAGACCCAACGAAGGTCGACCGAAGCGCCTGCTATGCAGCCAGACACATTGCAAAGAACGTGGTAGCCTCTGGTCTTGCAGACCGGTGCGAGGCACAGGTGGCTTATGCCATCGGTATTGCAAAACCACTTGCTGTCCACATCACAACGGAAGGAACGGGCAAGGTTTCCGATGAGAAACTCACCCAAATTTGTGAAAAGGTCTTCGATATGACGCCTAGAGGTATTATTGATCGGCTGAAACTGAGAAGGCCAATTTACAAGATTACCGCCCGACATGGCCATTTTGGCCGCTCAGAGGATTCATTTACCTGGGAAAAAACGGATATGGTGGATGCCTTGCGAAAGGCCGCAGGAGTTTAAAGGCAGATGACATTTCACCACAGGGCACAGAGAAATCTAGAGGTTGAGAAGTTGAGATTCTGGGAGATTAAACTTCACCATTTCCCAGTTTCTCCCTTCTGTTTTTCTCTTAGCAATCTCAATGTTCTGCGGTGAGTTAAGCATATACACAATGCTGACAAAAGATGCAATTCTTACAAAAGATTATGAAAAGTTGATGCAACTTATCGGGGCAGATATAATCTTTCTGTTTGGTTCCGTTCTTTCTGATAGTTTTCGTGAAGATAGCGATATTGATATAGGTATCTATTTTGAGAGCATACGATATGACAAAAACAGTGTATGTGATACCATTATTGATTTTTTTAGAACCGAACGGATAGACGTCGCCTTTTTAAATGAGGCATCTCCTTTACTATTGTACCAGGTTATCAAAAAAGGCAAACACATGGCCTGTAAGAACTATACAGCAATGGTGGAATTCAGGCTTCGCAGCCTCAAGAAGTATTGGGAGACCGAAAAGTTTAGAAAAAACAAGGAATAGCTGTTAAGGAAATCTTTAGAATCGATAGGATGAACTGGCTTCGGGAAGACAAAGAGATATTTATAAGTAAGCTTAATTATCTCAAAAATTATTATGAGGAACTTAAAAGTTTTGAGTCGCTGCTTTTCCTTCAGTATATAGAGGATAAAATTAAACGACGCGCAATAGAAAGTCTCTTACAGTTAATTGTTGAAGTAGCATGCGATGTAAACAGCTTTGTCTTATCAAAAAGTGGAGTTACTGCTGAATCTTATCACGATTCTTTCATAAAAATGGGTGAAGCAGGGATTGTCGAAAAAGACATAGCTTCGAAGTTGGCAAGAACGATAGGATTGAGGAGTCGTATCATCCCTGAATACGGAGAGTATAAGGATGAAGTTGTTTACAAAAACATTTCGATTTTTATTGAATTTTATGGTAAATATCTGAAGATTTTAGGCAGCAAAGTTTTTTAGAAGAGAAAAGGAGAATTCATGAACTATGATATAAAAGATATAAACCTTGCACCAGGCGGCAAGAAACGCATTGAATGGGCAAGTAATGATATGCCCGTCCTGGCGCAGGTGATGGCGAGATTTGAAAAGGAAAAGCCATTAAAGGGGACAAAGATGTCTGCCTGCCTTCACGTAACAGCAGAAACGGCAAACCTGGTCAGGACGCTCAAGGCTGGTGGTGCTGATGTTGTCCTTTGTGCCTCAAATCCATTGTCCACGCAGGACGATGTTGCTGCCTCTCTCGTGAAGGATTACGGTATCCCTGTCTTTGCTATCAAAGGCGAAGACAATAAAACGTATTACAAACATCTTTTATCGGCGCTTGACCATAAACCAACCATTACGATGGACGACGGCGCCGACCTGGTTTCCGCTATCCATAAAGAGAGAAAGGAACTTATTCCACAAATATTAGGGAGTATGGAAGAGACGACCACGGGTGTGATACGGTTAAGGGCTATGGAGAAAGACGGGTCACTGAAGATCCCTGTCGTCGCTGTGAACGACGCTGACACAAAACACCTTTTCGACAATCGTTACGGAACCGGACAATCTACCATCGATGGAATTATCCGGGCGACAGACACACTGCTGGCTGGTAAGGTATTTGTTGTTGCCGGTTATGGATGGTGTGGAAAGGGGCTTGCTATGCGGGCAAAGGGGATGGGTTCGAACGTGGTGGTTACTGAGATTGATCCGATTAAGTCTTTGGAAGCCGCCATGGACGGGTTCATGGTAATGCCGATGATTGAAGCGGCTAAGATCGGTGATCTGTTTTGTACCTTGACCGGGAATATGCACGTAATCAGAAAAGAGCACCTTGAAGCCATGAAAAACGGGGCAATGGTTTGCAATTCCGGCCATTTTAATGTGGAGATTGACATTGAGGCTTTGGAATCCATAGCGACGAAAGTCAATAAATCAGTTCGTAATTTTGTTGATCAATACGTGCTCAAGAATGGCAAATCGGTTTATCTGCTGGGCGAAGGCCGTCTTATCAACCTTGCGGCAGCAGAAGGCCATCCTGCCTGTGTGATGGATATGAGTTTTGCAACTCAGGCGCTATCTACCGAGTATGTAATGAAAAACAAGGGTAAATTTTCGCCTAAGGTTTATGATGTACCGAAAGAGATAGATCAATGGGTAGCCAGTTTGAAACTGAAATCTATGGGCATTACGATTGATATCCTTACCCAGGAACAGGTGAAATATCTCACGTCATGGGAGGAAGGCACTTAACCTGGACAGGACAGAATCAAAGTATTTCAGATTTACGATTTTGGATTTTGGATTTAAAATCGTAAATCGTTGAATTAATCCTCATTAGAAAAGGGGGAGATGAGGGGATTGTCTGTAATACCCTTCATTTTGAAGTTCTTGAGTTGTTAGGCATGGACAAACTTTGTTTGTCCATGCCACCCTGAAACCCGCATAAATAAAATGAAAATTCCTATAGAATAAATTTACTATGGCTATTATAAAACCGTTTCAAGGATTGCGGTACAATCAAGACATCATTGCGGACATGTCGTCCGTTGTGACACCGCCGTATGATGTAATATCACCGGATGGGCAAGAACGGTACTATCAGATTCATCCAAACAATATTATCCGTTTGGATTTTGGGAAAGATTTCTCTGGAGATACCGAGAAAACCAACAAATATACCCGTGCTGCCGAATTTCTCAATAATTGGAGAAAGCAGGGGATACTCAAGCAGGAAGATGCTCCGGCGATTTATATTTACGACCAGGAGTTTTTGTCCGGCAACAGGTGGTTTCGTCGCAGGGGTTTTATTGCTTTGGTGAAGCTGGAGCCGTTTGACAAAGGGTACATCTATCCTCATGAACAAACACTTCCCGGCCCTAAGGCAGACCGTTTAAAACTTACTCAGTCATGCCAGGCAAACCTTAGTTCCATTTTTGCCCTTTTTCCCGATGGAAATAATGAGGTCGATAGCTATTTATCAGCGATGGCTGTTTCAAAACCAGAAATAGATTTTACAGATGATACGGGTGTAAAAAATAAGCTCTGGGTAATAAAAGAGAAACAGACCATTGACAGATTGGTTACTCTCATGAAGGAGAAGCCTCTCTTTATTGCTGATGGGCATCATCGTTATGAGACTTCGTTGGCTTATAAAGAGCAGATGCGCAAGGAAAACGGCAGGCTTTCAGGCGATTTACCCTTAGATTATGTAATGATGGTGTGTGTGTCTATGAATAACCCTGGATTACAGATTCTTCCGGCACATCGGCTTATTCGCAACATAAAGGATTTTAGCTCCGACCGTATTCTTAAGTCTCTCAAAGAATCTTTTACGGTTGAACTGATTGGCAAGGGGTGTCGGGTGGAAGAGTTTATGTCGGGACTCAATAATGAAGCCGAAAATCATACCTTTGTGATGTATGTCGGCCAGGAAGACTCCTATTATAAATTGTTGTTAAGCAATGAAAAATTATTAGATGTAGTATTTGCTAACGATCATCCCGAATGGAGGCATCTGGATGCCGGTATCCTTCACAGTGCGATCATACATAAGATATTGGGTATCCATTCCACGGATGTGACCATAAAGGAATATGTGAAATATGTAAAGGAAGAAACAGAGGCTGTATCACTGGTAAAGTCCGGGCAATACCAGTTAGCATTCTTTCTGAGACCTACCCGCATTGAACAGGTCAGAGAAATTGCCATGGCTCGCAAGGTAATGCCTCCGAAGTCGACATATTTTTATCCGAAATTAGTTACCGGCATTGTCATTAACAGCCTTACATAGATTAACATTTTTCTAAAATCCACACCGGCCAAACAACCCGCTTTTTACAAAAAAACAGTGGCTCTTCTTATTGGGAGGCTTATTTTATTTAGGATTTGCCTCTTTGATTAAATCAATCGGATACGTAATAGTTCACCGGAGGAAAAAGATTTGACAAGATAACAGGATAGACATGATATAAATAAATGAATCTTTGACAGGATTAACAGGACAAACAGGATGAAATAAGGTAGTTTTTATCTTGTTAATCCTGTATATCGTGTCTGAAATTAAGTCTTTGCTGTTGCTACGGGAAAACCTATAGGACTTATTCTTAATTTTGGGGAA
>JAUSDH010000115.1 GCA_030650655.1 Candidatus Brocadiaceae bacterium | reverse complement strand
ATCAAAATTATTACGAAGGCACTTCCGATTTAGACCCCTATTTTTATCACGGTTTCCTGGAATCACGGTTTGGTGAGGTTTATGCATGGTTTAACGTTAAGAATGACCTGCAAATCTTTGGCACGGCTGTAAGAAAGGGCGCGAAGATATATCCTTATCTGAGCGAATATACTGGGATGCTAGAAAATAGATTTGGCTTAAAACTCAAAAAGCTCGTTAGGAAAACCGGCTGCCTGGGTAACGACATGTGCACAACCGGCAGGTTTTATCTAGGAAAGGGGAAAATACTCCTGGTTGGAGAAGCAGCTGGATTTCTCAATGCCTTTGGCGAAGGGATTTCGTGTGCATTGTCAACAGGTTTATTCGCCGCAGAGGCAATAACAAAAGGTATCAAATCAGGAAATGATGCGCTTGCGATCTATACCGAATTAACAAAACTGGAGAGGAGACAAACCAAAATGTCATGGAAATTGGGGGCTAAAATAGCAGGCAGGGACCTCATGCCATTGTGAAATTATAGAATACTGAGCTATAAAAACTAATCTGTCAAAACAGTAACTATCGTCAATAATTTAACGGAATTTGACAGCAGTAGGAATTTTCATTCAGAGACTTTGCAAATCAGCATCACCGGATTTTTATTCTGGCGTAGCCCTGATGCTCACCAAATTTGTCCGACCAAACGATACCCACCTCCCAGGTATCTCCCTTTTGCATGATTTTAAGCAAGGCGCCCATTTCTTCAATATCATTAATTCGATATTGGCCGACATACACAAGGACATGTCCCTCTTTAATGCCAACCTCGGCGGCTGGACTGTTTTTTTGTACCCCAGAAATCAATACGCCACTTTTTACCCACCACAAATTTAATTGTTTTGCAAGCTGTGGTGTTAAATCCTGGACATACAACCCTAATTTTTCCAGGGCAAGCTTCTCGACAGATTGAAGCGGCGCCTTTTCAAGGGTAACATCTATCTTAAATTCCCGTCCACTACGATTGACGATGATCGAAAGTTTATCTCCTGCATTTTTTTTCAGTATGTATTTTTCAAAATCAAGTATATCACGAATCTCCTTGAAATCTATTTTCGTGATATAATCTCCGGTCTTGATCTGCGCTTTATAAGCAGGACTTTCTGGTTCAACCGATGAAACCATAATCCCCTTTGAAACGTCAGTCTGTTCTTCGACCTGTGCGCCAAACCATATCCTGTTGATTTCTCTAAAATTGAATAGTTTGACAAGGGTTTGTCTTACCTTATCGACAGGAATAGCGAATCCAATCCCTTGTGCCTGATTTACGATTGCAGCGTTAATACCAATAAGCTCTCCATCTATATTAATAAGTGGCCCGCCGCTGTTTCCTGGATTTATCAACGCATCTGTTTGAATAAGACCATCATATTTGATATCCCCATATTGACTGCTAAATGTCATAGTGCGGTTCTTTGCACTTACTACACCAGTCGTAATAGAGTTTTCTAACCCAAAGGGATTTCCCAACGCTATAACGGTCTCACCAATCATGAGGTCCCTGGATGTACCCATCTTAACGTAAGGAAGAGGAGTCGGTGAGTTAATTTTTAATACCGCCAGGTCGCTGGTAGGATCGGAACTGATCATGGTTGCCTCAAAATCCTTACCATCTGATAGCCTCACCTTGATTTTGGAGGCGCGGCTCACGACATGTTCGTTTGTGACAATGTAACCATCTTCATCAATAATGACGCCAGAACCTAACGGCCTTTCGACCATTTGCTTTTGACTCTGGCCAAAAAAATCATTGAAGAATTGATCGAATAGCTCACTTCTGGATCCAAAGAAAGGGTCTACATGCCGCTGGGAAATGAGCCTCTCCGTACTAATATTGGCTACAGCAGGACTCGCTTTCTCTACTGCTATAACAATGGGTGTCCTGCGGTTAGGACCGGCCTCAATGACGGGTGTTTTAACATAGGGGTTGAAAAAAATGCAAACAAGAAAGGCAGAAAATAATGAGAAGATGTGAGATTTTTTCATTCGGAAAACACCTTTCCCCCCCCTAACACGCCATTTAAAGGAGGATTCTCAGGTTCTCGTATGGGGCCAAATGCTTGATTGGGCTTTTTCATCTACTTTTAAGTATTGGGGCACGGACAAAACAAGTTTATCCGTGCCATTCAGTGACCTTAGCCCTTAATCAGATTTATCCGGGATTTTAAATTCATTCCCTGGATGTCATTAATGTAATCCACCATGCGGTGCACTGCCTGGCGGTTTTCCATGTGGACTCGTACCCAACGGTTTTTCTCCAACAGGACTCTTTGCTTCACCAACAGGCGCTTCGGGTATAGCAGTTTCTGTAACAACCGTGGTAAAGTCCTCTTCTTTTTTCATGAGTTTGGAAATCGATTCGCTGTCAACGACGTAGATATAATCCGAGTCTTTGTTTTTTACATAATAAGTGTGAGCATCTTTTTTCTTACCTACGTAAAGCACTGCATCACCGCTTTCCGAACTGGCAGTAACTATAAATTGAGGCTTGTCCAAAGAAAACTGTGTCAGGTTAGTTGCTTTATATTGCTCAATGTAGCTGCCTTTAAACTCATCGAGACTACGGATAAAGTAGTCTACTTCTCTGCCTTGTGGTTCTTTTTCATAATTTTTTATCTTCCATACATTGTTTACTTTATCTAACTGGATGCTTCTGTCAGCATAGTCCAGAACAAGTTTTCTTACATCCGATCGTTCAAAACGTAATATTCTGGTTGGGACCAGTTCCGCATCAAAGTTTCTAATCTTGGGCCAGGAAAGTTCAAACACAAGATCGCTATCACTCATCATGCAATAAGAATTTACTTTATCCCCTTCCTTTACATTTTTGCCAATAAGTAAAGTCCTCGTTTCAACTGTTTTTCCCAAAGGTTCTTTTTCCTTCAGGAGATGCCCTGCCTTTTCTTCTTTCTGCTTATCAGCTTTTTCAGATGGTTGTTCTGCAACTTTTTCGTATGTCACTGAAACCTTAATCCTGGGCTCGTCCAACCCAAAGGCTTTAATATCCTTTGGCGCCTTTGTTACATAGTTTTCCGCCTTTAAAAAGGATAAGTCCCAGATAATCTGGTTAATTACATTCGCATCAGCTATCGTTTGGACAGGCTTTGAGAGTTCCCACTGAATTTGGCCTTCCTCGTCTTTTTTATTGGTTATATCACAGACGAAGGTGCGGTCTGGTTTTTCGATGACCAGTTTTTTTGCCAAATCTTTGCCAAAATCACTCACCAGCCTGTCACGGAAAGTCAGAAGTACGTTTTCTATCTTATCATAAAATTCAGCCGTAGGAACGGTATATACAGGTTCTTCTCCTACACGCTTTACGTAACATTTGGTACCGTCAGGCAACATATTACCGACATAAAACTTAGCTAATTCCTTGTCTTCCTCTTTTGTAACAGAAATCTCAAAGACAGGGTCTTTTAAACCATACAGGGACAAGTCGGTTGGTTTATCAGAAACGAAATCCTCAATTTCAAGCACTTTGATTTTCTCAATGAAGTTCTTAACGGTGTCCTGATCTGCGTAAATGTTAATTGGTTTTGTAATCTTCCAATCCAGTTCTAAGGATTTTTCGATAGTAACTAAGTCGGACGGCGTCTTGATTTCCAGCTTGTTTATGCCATATGTCCCAATAGCTTCAAATCTAACTACTTTCTTGTCCCTTAAATCGTTCGGTTTCTTGCTTAGATCTACGAGGATTGGGTCTTTAAGGAAGAAGATTGTCGGTTCATCTGTTCGCTTAACATAAACCTTATTATCCAAAGAATGGCCAAACATAACAGATTGACTGATCCCTTTTTCATTAATCGTAACGGTATACCGTGGTTTATCCAGACCATATTTAGCCAAATCTGTTGTATCTGGGAGGAAGTCAGCGCTATCAATCTGTAGGTTTTTAAGTTTACCAATAATTTCCTTGATTTTTTCAAGGTCTGCGAGGTCATTAATGGGTTCAACAAGTCTCCAGAAAATGCCCTTTCTATTACAAACCACATTAAATTCGTTTGTTTTTATCTGCAGGCTGTCTACTGCTTCCTTGTCAAAAGTAAATACCCATTTACTCCTCAAACCCAGGACATCTTTATTAGCCTTGCTGTGGAGTGTTCCCGGGACGACAACAACCTCATCACTCGTATCGAGTTTAAGGTATACATTATCGCCTGCGGCAAGTTTTTGACCCACAAATACCGTGTACTTATTTTTCGGCCCGGTTACTTGTATTTTATCAGCGCTAGCCGGAATATTTGTGTACATATGAATGGATATCTTGGGGTCGTCTAACCCGTAATCTTTAAGGTCAAACGGTTTTTCTCCTTCTTTCTTAAAGGAGCCTACCTTGTTCATATATTCGAATTCAGAGAGTATGCTGTTTACCTCGGAATTGTCTGCGCGCAGCCTTTGCGGTTCAACGATATACCAGTAGTCATCTCCACTTTTCTCCAAAACGATCTTTCCGCTTTCGTTATTCAATTCGATCTTCTTGATCATTGATGACTTGAAATCAGGTATTACCTTTTTCTGAAGTCTTTCCCATTCTTCATGCGGCAGCTGCTTTCTTTCGTAAAGGAAAACGTACGAAATACCAATAGCAGCTACAATTAAAAGGATTATGGTAGTTTTGAGTTTCATAGCTTAATTCTTTCCTCCGACGTAGAAATCATAAAATTGAAATGGCAGCAAACCTTCATCATGTAATGTATCCAAAATTAACGGCGCCTCTTCCACCAGACTAGACTACCAATAATGATTGGTACTACAGGAATCCCAGCAATTGAAACCCAGAAGATAACCTTCATCTGGGCTGGGTTAATCGTTGCCTTACGGAAATCAGGCGGCTTGGCAGAAATTCCCAATTGAGTTTCTTTTTTTGCCAACCAATTAATGGAATTCCGAAACAAATCGGCATTTCCTGGATTTTCTACATATTCATTAGACGCAAAATCCGCATCTCCGAACACAACTAATCGTGCGCCTTGTGCTTGAGCATTCGGGTCGTTTGCCATAGCAGGATGTGACTGAGTGACAGATTTGGGAAGTTCTTTTACCTGTGAAGCCACGGCAAGTGAGACTGGGCCTTGTAAATCAACGTCTACGTTAAGTTCTGGTTTTTTTTGTCGTAAATTTGCAACATCGGTTTCTCCCCATGACCCTTCAGGCGCATTTATCAATGACGCAGCCTGATAAGGCATTTGATCATTGGGAGGGGCAGAACCAATAGAGCAGGCGCCTAAAATGATTGTATTATAGCTTTTTAGGCCATCGGTAATCTTAAATTCTGCATATTCGTCCTTACCCACATAGATTTCAGCAACGGTTTGAATGCCAAAAAGTGGCATATTCACCTTGTTGTACACAACGACATCATCACGTACCACAATACCATATTCAGCCAAGAGCGTCTTAAACCCCGTTGGATTATTTGGAGTAATGGCAGGTTCAAGCATAAGCAATAGCTTTCCCCTGTTTTCAAGATAATTCCGAATAATGTTTAATTCTTCTGTCAGGTACGCCTTCGTCGGTCCTGCGACAACCAACACATCGCAGTCGTCTGGAATTTTTTTAGTGTTTAAAATATCAAGCGGGGCTATGCGGCAGTTATCTCGTTTAAGTGCATTGGCAATTCCAGAGACACCCCCACGGTCGTAGTCTTCAAACTGCCGTTCGCCATGTCCCGTAACGAAGTAAATAGCCGTCTGTTTTTCCTGGGTAACATTAAGAATCGCTTCTGTAAATGCCTCTTCACCTTTAAACTTGAACGGATATTGTTTTTCTATAACCTCATTTTGCTGTACATGCTTGCTGTGTTCACTGCATTCGAACACCACGGTGTTTAACTGAAGCGCATCAATCTCAAGGCGTTTAGCCAGCTCCTCAACCTTGGTGCGGTTTCTTAAAGGATCAATACTTTCCACCTTAAGTTTGTCCGAATGATAGGCATATTCCTTCAGGATATCCACAATTTGTTCATAAAACATCTCGCCTGGATTAAACAAGGTGGTAATTACAACGGGTTTATCAAGATTCTTTAATATATTTTTGGTTTTTTGTGAAAGGGAGTATTTCCCCGTAATGGTAAGATCAAGCCGCTCATAATGCCGATTATTCAAAAACCCCACAATTGCAAAGATACCGGCGGCAAAGATGGACATTATGGCAACATTTGTACCGACGAGCGCCTTTCTTTTAGACGCCTCGGATGAGAACCATTTGTTCCTGATAGCCTTGGCGGTGGCAAATCCAATAATAATACCACCACCAATCCCCAACGGTATAAGAGAAGTCAGTCCCCACGAATTGAGGATTCTTGATACACCAAAGCCAGCTATAACAGCAATTATACCAGCCAGGATAATATATCCACCAAACTGATCTAACCAATCGTTCTTTTTGTCATTCAAAGTATTCATCTCCATCTCCTGCTCTCAACTATACGTACAGCTATAAATATGAGTAAAGCGGTAAAACTACCGTAGTAAACAACGTCTCTTGTATCTATTATCCCTTTTGTAAATGTATCCCAGTGGTCATAGGTGCCAATATAGCTCAGACAACTATAAAACCACCCCTCGTTCCCAGTACTGGCTAAACCAATCACCAGTAATATGAGGAGCGCGACGATACCAATGACGGCAGCAACAATTTGATTTTTGGTAACAGCAGACACCAGTAACCCAATAGCCACGAAGAGCCCGCCCATGAGAATCAACCCAACGTAACTGGCAATAATAGCGCCGTAATCGGGAGAACCTACCCATGCCAGGAATATGATATAAAAAGCAGTTGGGGCAATCATAATATTGTAAAGCGCCCAGGCGGATAAAAATTTCCCAAACACCACTGCAAAATCTGTCACTGGCGCCGTCATAAGAGGTTCAATAGTCCCTGTTTTATATTCTTCGGCAAATAATCTCATGGTAATAACAGGGGTCAGGATGGAAAGGATAAATTGCGTATAAGCAAGACTGTATCGTAACGTGGACTCTTGGGTCAAGCCAAGCATGACAGAAAAAAAATAGCCAGAAAAGACCATAAATACCGCAATAACAACGTATGCAATCGGCGATAGGAAGTAAGCGTTAATTTCCCTTTGGAATATCGTGCCAGTGCTTATCATTTATGTTATTACCTCCTGTTCTTGCGTGGTAATTTGATGGAATACTTCTTCTAAAGTAACGACAACCTGTTTCATTTCTCGAATAACTCCGTTGTTTTTTACAATATTTGAAAAGATATCTTCCCTGATATCCATGCCTTTTTCCGCTTCTACTGCAAAATTATTAACTTCTCCCTTATCGTGCCATACGACTTTTTTCACACCTTTTATACTGGATAAGGCATTCTTAATTTTTTCGCCATTA
Source organism: Candidatus Brocadiaceae bacterium (assembly GCA_030650655.1). Lineage (GTDB taxonomy): Bacteria > Planctomycetota > Brocadiia > Brocadiales > Brocadiaceae > Wunengus. The sequence goes on along the minus strand of JAUSDH010000115.1, from coordinate 12,080 downwards.
CCACGCACCTCTAATACAATATTACTTCCACCCTTGAGTTGACTTTCTAAATTGGATGGAGTATCCATAGCAACTATTTTGCCTTTATTAATAATGATTACCCGACCGCACAGCATTTCGACCTCTGGAAGTATATGGGTAGACAGGAGGATCGTATGTTTTTCTCCAAGTTCCTTTATGAGTTGCCTGACCTGTCGTATCTGGTTGGGATCGAGTCCAATCGTTGGCTCATCGAGGATCAGTATTTTCGGATCGTGAACAAGGGTATCAGCTAAACCTACCCTCTGGCGATACCCTTTGGAAAGGGTACCAATGATTTGATTTTGCACCTCTTTAATCCTGCATTTTTCAATACATTCATCAATCTTTAATTTGCGTTCACGATATGATACCCTCTTCAATTTTGCACGGAATGTCAGATATTCTTTGACTCGCATTTCAGGATACAAAGGTACGTTTTCTGGTAAATATCCTATTTGCTTCCGCACGTTAATTGAGTCACGAAAAACATCATAACCGTCAACTGTGGCGGTACCTGACGTGGCAGGCATGTAGCAAGTAAGGATACGCATCGTGGTGGTTTTACCCGCTCCGTTAGGTCCTAACAGGCCTAAAATTTCACCCTGGTTGACCTCAAAAGAGATGTGATCCACAGCATACACATCTGCATAACGTTTTGCCAACTGTTCGACTTTAATCATATGAGAAAATCCCCCTTCTATCTTGTAATACTTCTTTCATAATCAAGTTTTTTATTCTCCCTTAACCTTATCTGTCATTACGATAAGGATGTTTTTTGTTTAATTATTGCCTGTTAATTAAACAATGAATTTAAAATATTGAACTATTGTTTTGAGATTGTGATGTAATATTTTTAGGTAGGTGAACGAGAGTGTAGTCTTACAGGATTTCTTGCCTAACTACAATACCACGAAATATTTAATGTATCCACTTACTCCTAAAAAAATAACCATAAAAAATTAAAATTTTAAAATAATCCGCTATCGTATTAAGCTCTATTTTCAGTATTTTCTAACAAGCCTTAATTTTTTGAACTCTGAATTTGGGGTGGTTGCTCGTTCCCGTCACTTAGTTTGATCTTCTTTTGCATTAACTCTAAAAAGGCAATCTGGACAGGATCATCAGTGCTTGTCTCTACAAATATAGGCGCCTTTTTAATAATTTGTCTCGCCCGACTTATAATCAATTGCGTAAGCCGCAATGAGCCGCCAACCTGTTTTGCAAGTTCATCTATGTTTTTGTAGTTCATAGTAACACCTATAATAAGATATATGTTCCAAAATAAACACGATTCACAAAAATTTTCTCAGACCAATACTATTCAGAATAAACAATGACAGGTTAAAACTTTATATGTTATATACAAATTCTCTTTTGTCAAGGGAAATTGAGCCTTTAAAAATTCCTTGAGAAATATGTTTTAACTATGATATTATAATCACTTTCTAGTTGGCCTTAATTAAAACATTTGCTTTTATAGAATTTAATCAAGAGGAAAATATGGCAAAGATATACGAAGATATCACTAAAACCATTGGTAATACACCACTCGTTAAATTAAACAACATCACCAAGGGATTAGAATCCACCGTAGTTGCAAAGATGGAATTTTTTAATCCTATGGCAAGTGTAAAGGACCGCATAGGAATTGCGATGATTGAAGCCGCAGAAAAGGCAGGGTTAATCAAAAAGGATACGATACTCATAGAACCAACATCTGGTAACACCGGCATTGCATTAGCCTTTGTGGCTGCTGCAAGAGGATATAAACTGATTTTAACGATGCCCGATACCATGAGCATAGAACGACGGGCACTCCTGAAGGCATTTGGTGCGGAGATAGTATTAACACCCGGGGCTGAAGGAATGAAGGGTGCGGTGAATAAGGCGGAAGAATTGGTGAAAAACACTCCAAATTCTTTTATGCCGCAGCAATTCAAGAATCCAGCCAATCCGGAAATACACCGGAAGACAACAGCGGAAGAAGTATGGAACGACACCGATGGTAAGATCGACATCTTTGTGTGTGGCGTAGGCACGGGCGGTACGATTACCGGCGTTGGAGAGGTCATTAAAAAACGCAAACCATCCCTTAAGGTAGTCGCTGTTGAGCCTACCGATTCACCGGTGCTCTCTGGCGGAAAACCAGGACCCCACAAAATTCAGGGGATCGGTGCGGGATTCATCCCTGATATTCTCAACATGAAGGTAATCGACGAAATTATTACAGTAAAAAATGAGCAGGCATTTGCATTAGCCCGTCAATTAGCACGCGAAGAAGGAATCCTGGTGGGCATTTCTTCAGGAGCCGCTGCATATGCGGCACTCCAGGTTGCTGCAAGACCTGAGAACAAAGGAAAGTTGATCGTTGTTGTATTTCCGGATACAGGCGAAAGGTATCTATCCACGGTTTTGTTTAAGGAATTTTGATGTTTGAACGCATTAAGGAGGACGTTGATGCCGCCTTTCAAAACGACCCGGCTGCAAGGAGCAAACTGGAAGTAATTTTATGTTATCCTGGTGTACACGCCCTGTTGCTGCACCGAATATCCCATTATCTTTGGAAAAAAGGATTGTTTTTATTAGCACGTTTAATCTCCCACGCCAATCGGTTCCTGACAGGCATTGAAATACACCCCGCAGCCGAAATAGGACGTGGCGTGTTCATTGATCATGGTATGGGCGTCGTTATAGGCGAAACGGCGGCAGTAGGGGACGGATGCCTTATTTACAAGGGGGTTGTCCTGGGCGGTACAACTACAGAAAAAACGAAAAGACATCCAACTTTGGGTAAGAAAATCATCGTGGGTTCAAATGCTTGTATATTGGGCAATATAACCATTGGAGATTACGTGCGTATCGGTTCGGGTTCTGTAGTGGTCAAAGACGTTCCTCCTCATGCAACCGTGGTGGGAGTACCCGGCAGGATTATTGAACAGAAAAAGAAAGAACATGATGTAATGCTGGATCATGGTGAATTGCCTGACCCTATTACCGAGGCTCTTAAGGTTGTATTAAAGGAAAATCGCAAATTAAAGCAGCGCATTAAAAAACTGGAAGACAATTTAAATCTTCCAAGCGAAGAGGATGATTATGTTTCTGAGGCAGAATCAGAAATAATGACCGTATTCATGAAAAATTACAAAGATGGGGATGGCATTTAAGATAGGTTATTTCCCCAATCCTTTATCATCTATCATCTCTAAAAGGTATTTCATATTAGTTTCTTTATTAAGGAAGAAATCTATGTCAATCAAAGGATATGTAGATTATAAACGAAGAGAGTTTGGTAATGATATAAAGTGCCCTGTGCAAATAGACCTGAACGCACAAAAGGAGGGTTCGGCAGAATATGAAAAAATACGGGGGATTTGCAAAACAGACGGTAAATACACCACATATCAATTCCATCATTGGTTGATAGAAAAAGGATATTTAATTGTCAGACCAGAAAAATAAAGATGCATTTTAAACATTTTTAAAAGGAGGAATAAAACCGTGGATTGGGGAATGAAGAACCGTTTGTCTCAACTCATTAAACCGAATGGTCGTTGTATGTTTATGCCTATAGATCATGGATACTTTCAAGGACCTACCTCAAAGCTGGAAAAGCCAGGCGAAACGATTAAACCGATTATCGATTATGCTGATGCACTCTTTTGCACCCGTGGTGTCCTGCGTTCGTGCATAAATCCCGGAAATAGCAAACCAATCATCCTCAGGGTTTCTGGTGGTTCCAGCATGGTGGGAAAAGACCTGGCGAACGAGAGTATTACCACCTCTATCGAAGAAGTTATCCGGCTGAATGCATCCGCAGTAGGAATGTCTGTGTTCATAGGCAGTGACTATGAACACCAGACACTGTTAAACCTTGGAAAGCTGGTTGATGAGGCAGAAAGGTACGGTATCCCTGTAATGGCCGTTACGGCTGTGGGGAGGGAAATGGAAAAGCGGGACGCCCGCTACCTCGGCCTTTGCTGCCGCATTGCAGCCGAATTGGGCGCCAAAGTCGTAAAGACATACTGGTGCGAAAATTTCGATAAGGTCACAAATGGATGCCCCGTACCCGTGGTTATGGCAGGTGGTCCAAAGACAAATTCAGACGTTGAGGTATTTGAATTTGTTCATGACGGAATGCAAAAGGGCGCTATCGGCGTGAACCTTGGAAGGAACATCTGGCAGAACGAACATCCTGTAGCCATAATCAAAGCCTTGCGTGCTATCATACATGAAAATGCAACGGTAAAGCAGGCAAGTGAAATATATAATTCGGAGAAAAGTAAAAAATCAAAATAGGTTCAGGAGATGGAATACCATGCGCGTGGCAATGTATTACAATAACAGGGACGTAAGGATCGAAGAAATGCAAACACCGCACATTGGTCCCGGTGAATTGCTGGTAAAGGTAATGGCAAGCGGTATCTGCGGAAGTGACGTCATGGAATGGTACCGCATCAAAAAGGCGCCGCTCGTACTCGGTCATGAAATTGCCGGGGAGGTCGTCGCCGTTGGTGAAGGGGTCAAGCGTTTCAAAACAGGAGATCGTGTAACTGTGGCTCACCACGTTCCCTGTAACACCTGCCACTACTGCCTGAATGGTCATTACTCGGTTTGCGAAACCCTGCGGACTACGAATTTCTCTCCCGGCGGTTTTTCAGAATACACCCGCATCCCTCAAATTAACGTTGACCGGGGCACGTTTATCCTGCCGGATGAAGTCTCATATGAAGAGGGTACTTTTGCTGAACCACTGGCCTGTACCTTGCTTGGCCAGAGGAAGGCAGGTCTGCAGCCGGGGCATAGCGTTCTTGTTATTGGCAGCGGTATTTCCGGATTACTCCATATCCAGCTTGCTCGTGCACTGGGCGCAGGCAGCATATTTGCAGTTGATATCAGTGAATACCGTTTGAAGATAGCAAGGCAGGTGGGTGCAGATTTTGCAATACATGCGAAAGAAGATGTTCCTGACTATGTGCGCAAAAACAACAACGGACGACTGGCTGATGTTGTGATTGTTTGTACGGGGGCGACTCCTGCCGTCCAACAGGCGTTTCATACCGTAGATCGGGGGGGGACGATCCTTTTCTTTGCACCAACAGAACCCAATGTAACAACTACTATTAATCTTTGGGATCTCTGGCGGAATTGCAACTCTGTCATTATGTCCTATGCAGGCCCGCCTGACGACACTGCAAGGTCTATAGAATTGATACGTGCGGGCAGGGTAAAGGTAAAGGAATTGATAACACACAGATTAGCTCTTGCCGAAACGGCATCGGGTTTCAAAATGGTTGCCGAGGCAAAGGAATCTATCAAGGTAATCATCGAACCTCACAAATAAGAACCCGGTATTACCTTTGATGTCAATTTCTTATTTCATCTGTTACCTCACGTAACAATCTTTTTACGGGGATTTGTCTTTTTATAGCAGTCATGGATAAATATAAATCAACCACGCTTGTCGATTATGTAAAGAAATACATGAACGACGAAGAAAAAGAGATTGTCGATCTTACCTGTAAATTAATCAGCACAAAAACCGAAAATCCTCCTGGCGACGAAATCCTTGCTGTACGCATTGTCGAAGACTTCTTTCAATCACTACAAATTCCCTATAAAATTTTTGAAAAGACAAAGGACAGGGCAAATATTGTTGGATACATAGGTGGTAGGGGCGAACAGCCGTTCGCCCCTACATTACTGGTTGCTTGTCATTTAGATGTTGTACCGGCAGGAGACGATTGGAAAAGGAATCCATTCGAGGCATGGATAGAAAATGGACGGATCTATGGAAGGGGTGCATCCGACAACAAAGGACAAATGGCATCCATGATGGCTGTCGCTCGGTTTCTCAAGGAAAATGAATCAAAATTAAAAGGCCAATTTATTTTAGCAGGTGTTGCTGATGAGGAACGTGGCTCCACGCTGGGTTTAGAATATTTGCTCAATGAATGCGGGATTAGAGCGGATTTTGCCATCATTCCCGATGTGGCTCATAATATGCAACTGATCGATGTGACGGAAAAGGGTACGCTCTTTTTGGAAATTACATCCCATGGCAAACAGGCTCACGGCTCCAGACCGGAAATTGGGATAAATGCAATATGGAACATGATCCCCATTCTGGAACGCATAAAACAATTGAAATTCAAACATACCTCCCACCCTCTCCATACTCCGCCTACTTTGAATCTTGGTTCAATCCACAGTGGAACGGCGCCCAATATCGTGCCCGCTATCTGTAAGGCACAACTGGACATTCGCTATTTGCCAGATGATTCAGCCAACAATATCATCAACGATATAAAAAATATCATCAAGGAAGTTGAAGCAGCGTGCCCTCCAGCGCGGTTTGACTTAAAAATTATTTCCAATCAGCCACCAACTGCCGTTCCTATCAACAACCCGTTAGTGGAGTTGATTTCAAAACATACTTTATCTATATTAGGAACCAAGCCACAACCGAAGGGAATGTCTGGCGCAACGGTAACCAAGCAACTTATCCAAAAAGGGATAACTGCTGTTGGGTTCGGCCCCGGCGATGAGACCGAGGCACATGCCACAAACGAATCTATCAGTATTAAGGAACTGATTGACTTTGCAAAGATTATGGCTCTCATTACTCTGGACATATTAACTTAACTCTTCTATTGTTATGAAGCATTCATACCAATTTATCCGCTTAAACAGAAATAAAAATGTTTTTCTTTGCGTTCTCTGCAACCTCTGTGGTAAAGGTATTTTTGAATGAAAACATACGTAATGATTCCGACCTATAATGAAAGAGAGAATATAGGAAACCTCCTTCGGGAAATTTTAAACTTAAAAATTTCAGACCTCCACGTTGTCGTTGTAGATGATAACTCGCCAGACGGCACATCCGAAATAGTAAAAAATCTATCGAAAGAACATCCCGAAGTCGAGCTGCTTCTCAGGACAACGGGGAGAGGACGGGGTTCCGCAGGTATCGCAGGCTTCAAATATGCCTTAGAACGCGGCGCAGATTGCGTGGTAGAAATGGATGCAGATTTTTCTCATCACCCCAAATATATCCCCTCATTTCTGGAAGCCATACAAGAAGCCGATATGGTTATCGGTTCCAGAGCTGTTGCTGGAGGCCAGGATATTAACAGGGGTATTGTCCGCAGGGTGATTACCTTCCTCGCAAGCGTCTATGTAAAGATGCTGCTTGGATTAAAAATCAAAGACGTTTCTTCAGGTTATCGCTGTTTTAAAAGAAAGGTATTGGAAGCGATAGAGCTAGACTCCATGATTTCTACAGGTCCATCCATCGTGTCTGAGGTATTCTACAGGGCACATCTGAAGGGGTTTTCAATCAAGGAAATACCCATCGAATTTGCGGATCGAACTCACGGCCAAACAAAACTAAACTATATTATCCTCATCAAAACCCTACTCATGGTCTTAAAATTCAAACGGCTTAACAAAAAGGGGCTCTTGTTTAAAAAAATAAATACTTCTTTTTTTAACTCATAACATAAAACTCTATATCTTAAAATGTGTTTTTGTTCTTCAGGAAATAGAGTGTTTCAGCATAATTTTATTGCATTCCAAATATGAAATCTTTACACTTAAAATATGATACATCAATTTATTAATAGTGTTAAAGCAACTATAGTCTTTGCAGTAATAGTGTGCCTGTGTGCTTGCACCTATGCCAAGGAAGATATAAAGCGTGAACGTCCGGGTAAGCTTTTTAGCCCTTCAAAAATACCACTACTTGAAGACACTGGGCGCGATGCATGGCAAAAACCGGAGGAGATATTGGATGCCTTAAATATTAAAAAAGGACAGACTATTGCGGATATTGGCGCTGGATCGGGATACCTTACCGTGAAATTATCTGAGCGTATAGACGCAACAGGAACTATTTATGCAGTTGATATACAGCAGGAGATGCTCGATTACATAAATAAGCGGTTGGCCGAAAAAGGAATTAAAAACGTACGCCTTGTTTTGGGTACTATGGACGACCCCAAACTTCCCCCAAATAGTCTGGATATTGCCATTCTCTTGAGCACGTATCATGAAATAGCACAACCCATTGATTTCATGAAAAAAATCAAGTTGGCTTTAAAACCGAAGGGAAGATTGGCTATCCTTGAATTCAGTGATGAGAGTCCCATTGGTCCTCCTATACAAGTTCGTCTGCCAGAGGATCTGGTTATCGATGAGCTAAAACAAGCTGGTTTTACACTATCACAAAGGCATACATTCATCCTGCCTTACCAATACTTTCTGGTTTTTAGTCCGCATACGTAGGGGTTGAAGATTTTCAACCCCTACATGAACAAAGGAGAAATAATTATCATGAAATTGGTTAATCGAAAGAGTATGTTTTTTTATATCATGTGCATCGGTATTATATTTATGAATTCCTGTGCACAAACCCCTCCGTATGAGGAAGCGATAAAAATCATTGTGACACCTCACAAGCTCAGTGTCTGTTCTGGTTCTGAGGATACAATCTTTGTTAAATTACTGGATAAGCAGGGAGGACCACTCTTTGGTATGGAAGTCAAAGCTATAAGTACCTCCCCAACCGTTGCAACCATTGCACCAAGGGCACTAACGGATGCGACCGGCAAGGCAACTTTTACCGTAAAAGGCATTTCCCCCGGCAACACCACCATCGTCCTTTCTGTTGCAGGGCAAAAGGCAACCATGGAAGTTATTTTCATAGAACATTAGTCAGTAAAACAATAGCTAATGGCCCTAATGAAGATTTGAAATATGGAACAAAGGTTGCTTTAAGTTATCCTGTGCAAAATGGCATAATCTAAAAGTTACGGATGCCAGATATCTCTGAAACCCGCTTAAATAGTTAAAAATTTCCCTGCAGCAATCATCAAAGGAAAGGTATTTTTGTAAAATGAAAAATCTCATCATGATGAAAAAAATAGCATTCTTTTCTCTTTCAATTTTGTGTATTTGGACATTGAATGGTAGTTATGCCATTGCAGGAGATACGAGTCTGAATATCGATATTAATAATGGATTTAAAAACGCAAGAGAACTTTATAGTCGAAGAGAGAATCGTGAAAATCTCAAATCAGCCATAGACATATATCAAAATGTTTTAAAACAAATTCCCGATAACAGTGAAAACTACAATAAAAAAAGGGCAGAAGTACTCATCGAGCTATCCAGATGTTATTTCAAAATGGCCGAGTACCATGCAACGGACAACAATGAAAAGGCTACGTGGTTTGAAATGGGAGAAGCATGTGGAAGAGAAGCAACATCACTGGATCCCAAAAACGTAGGTGGATATTACTGGATGGCACAAAACCTTGGAGAACACGGCAGTATCAGCAAATTTTACTTTTTGAAAAGAAAAAAAGATTTTGAAGAAGCACTGAGAAAGGCCGAAGCGCTTGATAATCCGCAAAAACCTTATGACTACTCCGGCATTAACAGGACATTGGCCGCATATTATACCCCGCGATTCATGTGGGGAAACCTCAACAAAGCGCTGGAATACGCAAAAAAGATGGAAGACAGCCCAAGATACCTCAGCAACCTGTCAGTACTGGCAGATCTCTATTGGAAGTCTGATAAAGAAAAGGCAAAAAAGTATGCAAAATGCGCGATCAATGCCGATCTATCCCAATTCCCGGAAACCCAATTTGAAAACTCATTCCAACAAAAAACACTGGCTGAAAAGTGGGGTAAGTTATTAAAATGAAATCTGGGAGGACTTCAGACGGATGTAAATTATGGATAAGCCTGGATTCATAAATGCTTATGGCATACGGCGCACGTCTGCTTTAACTTTCGAACCTGCCAAAATAATCCTTTTTACAAACACCTTTTACCTCCGTCATTGAAAGTAATCAGCCCCTCGCTACCACAATTTCAATAAATCCTTTGCAAAGGCATTTTTAAGAAGCATTATTTACAACTATTTAATAAAGATCAATTTGAATCCGAAACTCATGAATTTAAGAAAAAACATTCAAAGTATAAGGCTTCTAAAAAGAACCATTCTATGGGTGGTTAGCAGAATGGCTTTTTTCGTTAGTAAGGGGTTTGAAATAAAGTACGCTCCTTAGAAGCCCCATTTTATACTGATATAACAATTGAAATAATAATCATCAATACATTGATTGATGCAACTGTCCCTTATACCTGGCAAACATGACCTGAAGTTTCTGGAAGATTTCCTTTACCATAATGGCATTATTCATATAGACATCCCACGTGAATTGATCTTCTTCAAAAGATTCCGTAAATTGCGGAATCATTTCATCCCTGTCTGCGTGCGACGCACAGGCAGATACCACAGGGTTTACCTGATTATGCCTTAACATCAACGCCGGCACACGTCTCTCGCCATCGGTAAGCATCTCTGCAGGTATAATCCCATTCCATTCCTTCGAAAAGCCTTCCACTATGTAAGGCCTCCCTCGCTTATCAGATAACTGATACCACGCATGGGCAAAGGCAATTGAATTCTCCTTATCTACAACCCAACCCCAAATGATATCTCCATCTATATCCAGCTCAGAGAGTTTAGAAAAGAATAAGAACACGGAATCCTCGCAATCACCCTGTTTACTCTGTCTTGTTTCCACCGGTGTCTGCCAGAAGTCTGTCTTTGATGGTTCGGCACGATAGTTTATTCCAAAGGCAATTTCCTTATATGCCTCATAGATTTGTTCACCATTTTTGAAGGTTTTTACACACCATTCCCTGTAGATTTGATTGTCGGGAATATTGCCTCCATCGGTAGGATATGTAATCAGCGGTTTTATTGACCAGGCATCTTCAACAGGCTTGTAACCTTTTCCAGCCAAAAACAGGTCGGCATACGAAACATCAGCACATGATTCAAAACAATACATGCACGACAGCGACAATGAGACTGCAACCATTAAAACATACTTCAAACTTTTGTTATTTTTCCCCAATCAGTGAATCACCTCTTCATTTGTATTAGCTGTAAAGCGAACTTAAGATCGCCTTACTTTATCCCCCATTTGCAAGGGATAAAGAGAGAGTTAATTTGTTTGCAGCGTAGTAGCTGCACTAGGATGTTTTAAGCACCATGAGGTCATGTCTTACTGTTGTATTACCGCGCTCTTCAATAGTTTTAATCAGTTTTTCTTTTGTCGTCCATCCCCGATAAAAGCTAACCTTTACCTCATTATTTTCGATGTCTATGTCTGAATTAGACACCCCAAATACGCCTAAAAGATACGCACGTACGTCATGTGCCTCAACCTCAAACATCCCTTCCGTCTTGAAGGTAACTGTGTCCACAGGCACAACAGCCTTAAAACCGTTATCTTCCAGGGTCTTGATTATCTTTCTTGCAAACCTGATCCAACCTTCATAGTAATTAATGGTAACATCTTTCGTGTCAAGGTTGATAGTACTGGTTGTAACTCCTGGGAGTTCATTCAAAACATTTCTTAATCTTTCTCCATCTGACCCATTTATAAGATTGTCAATTTTAAAAGTAAGATAGTCAGGCATAGACGCGTCATAGCCTGCGTCTTTAATTGCTTTAATAATTTGTTCCTCTGTAATTGCACCCGGACAAAGTATGGAGATACATATTTCTGTCTTATCCGGGCTGATATTTGCGCATTTGATAGCCTCGTTCTTCTGTAAAGTAGCCTTTAATTTGATGGCCTCAGCGAGGTCGCCCACTCCCCGTAATTTCAAGGTAATCCCGTCGGGTGATGAACCACCACCTCCACAGGCATATGCTCTATTCGAAATCGTATATGCCAATACTAAACTCGACAATAAAAATACTACTAACGTTATATGCTTACATGAGATATTCATTTGTGTTCCTTCTTCCTGAAGATAGTATCGAGTTAGAAAGTCCCCTCTTGGGAGGGGATTTAGGGGTGGGTAAGTCGGTAATTCGTGAAATATTCACCGAGATTTCACGCCCAAGGAACCCACCCCTAACCCCTCCCAAGAGGGGAATAATTTGTGCCTTTATAAAATATATGGATTTAAGTTAAACACGGACAACCGAAGTTTGTCAGTGTCTCCCCAAAACCCGCATAAATAAATTG
>JAUSDH010000113.1 GCA_030650655.1 Candidatus Brocadiaceae bacterium | reverse complement strand
GGGAAGACAATAAAATAATTATAGTCACGGCAATAGATAAAAATAATTAGGAAAAAGACTAATGAAAATTGAATACGATAAAGAAGTCGATTCCCTTTATATTAGAATACAGGAAAAAGAGGTATCGCACACAAAAGAATTAGAAGAGGGAATAAATTTAGATATGGACAACGAGGGTAAAATTATTGGCTTAGAAATTATTGGCGCAACAGAAAAGTACAATTTGAAGGATATTTTCAATATTTCAACTGAAAACTTAATATTAGAAGAACCAATCAAAAGCTAGTGAAGTAGGATCGGTTAATTTTTAAAATGGGGATAAAATATTAGGGTTCAGGTTGCAAACCTGAACCCGCAGTTTTTGAAGGTTTAATTAATTTGGAGTAAAAGTAAATGAAAACTCAGTTAGAACTTGCACGCGAAGGTATTATTACAGAGGCTATGAAAGAGGCCGCTGTCTATGATGACGTTTCACCGGAATTTATCCGCGAAGGTATTGCAAAGGGACAGATCGTCATCTATGGAAACCCAAATAGAAAGGCGCGTGTAGTCGGTATTGGTAAAGGACTCAAGACAAAGGTAAATGCCAGCATTGGAACATCCCCCGATATTATCGATATTGAGATGGAGGTGAAAAAGGCGCAAACTGCCGAAAAATATGGCGCTGACACCCTGATGGAACTTTCAACCGGGGGGGACTTGACAAAAATCAGAAAACGGGTTTTGGACTCCATTTCTCTCACCGTAGGCACCGTGCCCCTTTATCAGGCGGCAATTGAAACCAATAAGAAAAAAGGTTCTGTCGTACACATGGAGGCAGATTTTCTCTTTGACGTTATAGAGCAACAGGCAGAAGAGGGTATCGGCTTCATGGCCATCCATTGCGGCATCAACCTTATAACCCTCGAACGGCTCAGGAAACAGGGATATCGGTATGGTGGACTCGTTAGCCGCGGCGGTTCGTTCCTGACCGCATGGATGAATCATAACAAGAAAGAAAATCCGCTGTACGAACAGATTGATCGCCTCATTGACATCATGAAAAAACATGACGTCATCCTCAGCCTTGGAAACGGTCTCAGGGCAGGGGCTATCCATGACAGCACTGATCGTGCTCAAATACAGGAACTCATTATAAACTCTGAAATCGCCGAATACGCTCAAAGCAAAGGTGTGCAAATAATTGTAGAAGGTCCTGGACACATCCCCATTGATGAAATTGAGGCTAATGTAATTATTCAAAAGAGGCTCAGCAATAATGCTCCATTTTATATGCTCGGACCCATTACCACAGACATTGCCCCTGGATATGACCACATCACATCGGCCATCGGCGCGGCCTTATCGTCGTCTTACGGTGCCGATTTTATCTGCTATGTCACACCGCCTGAACACCTGGCACTGCCGGGACCTGACGATGTCCGCGAAGGCGTAATGGCAGCCCGTATTGCTGCTCATGTGGGTGATATGGTGAAGCTCAAGGACAAGGCAAAGAATTTAGACCTCAAGATGGGCATCGCCCGCAGAGACCTGGACTGGAAGACCCAGTACGAAACAGCTATTACCAAAGAACGTGCCCAGGAAATTCGTAATAGCCGCCCACCCATGGACGAGGATACCTGCACCATGTGCGGCAGCCTGTGTTCACTGAAAGGTGTGATGAAATATTACGAACAAGACCTCGAGAAAAGCCGCAAAAAAAGCGCAACACCTGTTGCTTTTTAGTTTCGATTATTTACCATCAATTCATCTACTAAAATACGGACAAAAAGAAAACAGAATCAAAACTGGCAGATGGAGAAAAATCTGATGGATGATTTTAGGGTATTTTATGATGAAAGCGAAGACATTCTTTACCTCACTAAAGAAGGCCAGGAAGCAGAAATAGAAGAACTTTCTCCCGGAGTAAATGCAGAACTTGATATGGAAGGCAATCTTATTGGAGTTGAAATCTTTCATGCATCAAGTTTACTTAAGGATGTCATAAAGTTAATAGAAAATAAACTCCAGACTGCTTAATTCTTTTTTACGTTATATCAAACTGCTGTTACAGATACATAAGAACGTGCCCTCAGGAAATTCACAATAGCCGCCCACCCATGGGATTTTCTGCTAAAAGATTTAGAAGAAGGCCGTCTGGCGCGTATATTGAACCTCTTTGTCGCCGGTTACATCTGCGGTTTCCTGTGGGAATTCTGGAATTACTGGGCTGCATCAAAATGGGTGTATACGGCGCCCTTCATGAAGGATGTAAAAATCTTTGAGATGCCTGTGGCAGGATTCCTGGGGTTCGGGCCTTTTGCGTGGGAATATTTCTGCTTTTATCATTTCTGCATATGACTATCGGGTTAACTCAGCATAAGTAAAAGAGGAGCTGCTGCCCATGCTAATACAGGTTTTGAAATTC
>JAUSDH010000093.1 GCA_030650655.1 Candidatus Brocadiaceae bacterium | reverse complement strand
TCCCCTGCACCATCTATCGTCCCGGCATCATCACGGGGGATACGATTACGGGGTATACCAGGAAGTGCGAGAATATGTATGTGTTTTGCAGGGAGTTGAATCGTCTTAACGCTCACGGAATGCCCAATAGCGGCAATCCTTTTCTCTTCCCTCTGAGGATTCCGGGGAATAAGCACAGTACCGTAAATCTGGTGCCTGTGGACTATGCAGCACGTGCGATAGCAGCCATCGCCATGAAGGCAGAAAGCATCAACAAGACCTTCCATATTGTCAATCCATCCCCGCCGACCTTGGGGGAACTTGCGGTGTGGCTCACGGTTGCAACGGGCAATCATCGTATAAAAGTAGTGCCTCTGCATGAATTTAAAATGCAGCCACAGACCCTGGAGGATCAGCTATTTTTGCGGAGGACAGCGATATTCCAGCCCTATATGTTCGGAGAGGCATGTTTTGATTCCACGAATACAAGAAACCTGTTGAGTGGTACGGGAATCGGGTGTCCAATAATCACGGATGACTTGATCTGCAAGTTTAATAAGTATGCAGTTGACATGAGCTGGGGCAGCAAGGGGCAAATTGCAAAAAGAATTGAGAAAGTGGATAACGGGTTTGAAAATTTCTATACCAATTTGAACACCATGCTCATATGAGCAACAAGCCAGAAGTACCAGAAGATATTACCCCTGCCGGGTATTTTGATTGGTTGTCAAAAGACAGGGTGAATAGATCAACCATTCCGAAGATGTCTGGTATGAACGCTATGATTCAGTTTGAGATAACCGATGATGGAAATCAGATTTGGAACATTATAGTCGAAAACGGTGTTGTTAGGGGAATTACAAAGGAGATGATTGAGAAACCCACCTGTACCTTCAAATTGAGCAGTTTCACGTTTCTGTCGATTCTCAGCCGTGAGATAACCATTCAACAGGCCTTCTTCAAAGGAAAGATGGATATTAAAGGAGATGTGCTATTAGCGCTAAGGATGAATAACTTAGTTAATCAAAGGTGATATTTATTATGCAAAGGAGTGTCGTATGGGACGAAAATTAATATTACTTGGCAAGACCTCTTTATTAGAGCAAAAAATATCGGTGTTAATATCATTGGTACTCGTAGTGCTAATATTGGGAATGTTTTTCCTAAAAACATTAGCAATAGATGCTTTGAGCGTTGGCCAGAGGACCGCCATAAATACAAAGGTGGCGGATGATTCCTTGATAACATGTACTACAAAAGCCATAGGAGGTGATGGTAGCATCGGTAATGACGAAAGCGTTTCTAACTGTGCAAATAGCCATACTATTCATGGTAAAGAGATTTCTTATTGCTATTTAGTGAATGATAACCATTGGAGTGATAATGATGATGGCCATTCTGATGAAGAAGACGATGTTTATGATGATGAATGCAGAGAAAATGGGCGTGAGCGGGAAGATGTTTGAAAAGCGTGTTGGATGCTGGCCGTTTTGCTGATGCTCTAATGTGTAGTAAAATGCTATCGCTCATAAGAAATAAAACCGGATTAATATCTAACGTTTCTATTTGTTTTTGCCAGTAATTAAAGTCTTTTTAAGGGAGAATTGCGTTATGAGAAATTTAATTACCAAAGGATTCTTGGAGTACATCATCTGTCTTTTGGGTATAACCATTTTTCTGATAGGTGGTACTCGGGTATCCTTTGCTGATAAAGTAGGAGATGAAAGTAGCAAAGAATTTTCAAAAAGGTACGATAATAGTGGTGGAGCTAAAGAGGACGATGGTGAGGAAGGAGTCGAAGGGGGTGGTGAAGGAGGGGAAGGTGATGAGGGAAGCCACAATGCTGGACGGAATTGTCTTACAAGCGGCTGCCATTCAGGAAGCGGCGAGGAGCATTTTTCCATTGGAGGGACGATTTACACCGATGCCGATGGTACGGATGCCATGTCTGGAGTAAAGATAAAGGTGATAGATACAAATGGCAGTATAATAAAATTAACGTCCGATCAACTAGGAAATTTTTACACTCAAAAAAGCGTGAGTGCCCCTTTCACAATAACCGTGTCTTATCAGGGTCGTAAGGTGAAAATGCCGACCAAGGCATCAGACGGTGGTTGTAATGCCAGTGGTTGCCATGTCGCAGGTTCTGCAGGGAGGATTTTTATCAACACAAATGACCTTGACCTGTCCGGTACGGTTACCGAGAGCAGTTCAGACGGAGGGACTTCGGAAATAAGTTATAACAGTGACATAAAGTCGATTCTCGATGCAAAGTGTATTTCCTGCCACCAATCAGGAGGGGTTAAAAGCGATGTCCCTCTGACGACATATTCGGAAGTGACGAATTCAAGACTGGTAACGCCCGGCAGCGCCGACTCACTCTTGATAAGGAAACTTAATAAGGATTTGAGTGAAGGCACTATGTGGAATAATCTCAATAGCACGAGCGAGTACGATAAAATCAAGAACTGGATAGTCGTCTACAATGCCCAGGAATCCTCATCCAGTCAGGGTTCGGCAGGGGCTGCAATATCTGGTGCCAAGGTCAGACTCAGTCAGTATGGCCGTATCAAATACAGAACAACTACCGATTCTACGGGGGCATTTGTTCTTGGAAAGGTAAAGGCCGGTGAGTATACCTTAAAAATTTCTAAGAAGGGCTATAAGCTGTATACTCAGACCTATCAAATGAATCAAAGTAACGTTGCATCTCTGGAGATTACGCTGGACAAGAAACAATAAAGGGTTATTTCATATTTTGTAACAGTTCACCCCCTCCCCCTTCCCCCTCAGGGAGGGGGAGGGGGTGAACTGTTACCATATTTTTTAGTTCTTTTTAAGGAGGTCGCATGTTTGCACAGATGAAGAAGGGTTTTGTGTCAAGATTTCTGGTTATTGGTTTATTGGTGATAGGAACCTCCATTCCCGTATTTGCTGGCACTAGCGCAAGTATCATGGGGGCGGTGAGCAGTATAGATGGGACGGCATTGACGCTCAATATCTTAAATGATTTTGTGGAGGTGAATGCAAGTAATGCAACGATAAGAGCAAAGGGTGTGAAGAATGCAACACTCTCTGATATTGCGGAAGGTGATATTGTGTGGGTAAAGGGAAAAGCGCACAATTCCGGCAGTATTGAGGCGACAAGGATTAAAGATCCCGTAAAATTAGGAAAGGAGTACGATGGCAAGCTTACGGGAGAAACAGAAAATGTAAATACCTCTGCAAAGACTTTCAAAATTTGTGGTCAGAAAGTAGACGCAGAAAGCATTTCTGGTATTAACATGAGTAGCAAAACAATATCCTTCGGTAATCTGCGTTCCGGTGTCAGTGTGGATGTGTATGTTAAGGCCAAAAGCAGCGGTCTGGCGGCTAAGAGCATCACCATTCGTTCGGAGAGTTGTAACTACTGCCATTAGTGCAAGGTAACCTTTGTCATAGCATCAGCAACATTAATTTCTAGCCTGGGAATTTTCAAAACAAGGAGCGTATTCATGAGGATTTTGAAGAAATCTATAGTATGTGTTATGTTCAATGCAGTTTTTTATGGTTTGATAACAAATACGGTATTAGCCTGGTCAAGTGGTCCTCCCGCTTACCTAACAGGTGCGGCTGGCGATAATGGGACGTGTAATGCAGACGGCTGTCATAATTCATACAGTCTCAATTCGGGAAGTGCAAGTTTCTCGATTACTGCGCCTACAGCTTATACCGCTGGTAAGGCCCTTAAAATAAAGGTTGCCTTCAGTAACTCGAGTGGGAAAAGGCATGGATTTGAAATGACGGCGCTGGATGCCGATGGTAACAGGGTTGGAACATTCAAGAAAATAGGGAATACCACCCAGGTTATTTCTCCAAGTGATTCTGCCAGAGGGCTTGATAAAGCGGATAAGGATAAATATATAGAGCAGAGTACGAAAGGTGTTAAAAAGAAGAGTTGGGTTTTCAAGTGGACTTCCCCCAGCAAAGCCACCGATCCGATAACATTTTATGCCGCAGGATGCGAGGCAGAGGGCAAAGGTATGGCTGACAACGATTATGTTTACACTACCACCGCAGATATTAGTGCTTCGAGCCCTTAGTTTGAGACTTTACCAATGAGGAGCTCAAATTGATGAAGTAACCTTCTCGGTTGCGCATTGCACAAATAAATAAGTCACCAAGAATCTCGTTCAATGTTCGTGAATTTCAAAGTAGGGGCACGTTGTAAGGTGCCCCTCTTTGTTGGTTCAATCGTCCTCGATTGATAAACACCCTCACGTCCACCTTTTATAAAAGGGGTTACAGGGGAATAGGCTTCAAGTCTGAATCAGAATACTTCCTTTTGCTTTGCAAGGCGATTTGGTTTACTTGCAAAGAAAAAGGAGGTTCATTCTGACCTGCGCTAGAATTTAAATTAAACTTTTTGAGGAAAATGACGATTATGTATAAGAAGGGATTGATTGTATTAGCATTATTTGTATTCGTTTTAAGTGCGGTTGCCTGTTTTCAAAGAATTACCCTGGCAAAGGAGGCTAAAATAGATCCTATGAAGTTGTATATCAAGCACTGCAGTGACTGCCATGACAAAAATGGGAAACCCACGGATTTTGGAAGGGAGTTGGAATCAACTGATTTTACAGATAAAAACTGGCAGACAAATACGAGTGATGCAAAGATCGTCAAGCAAATAGTTGATGGTACACCAGAAAAGATGATGTCATTTAAAGAGAAACTAAATTCGGATGAAATGAAGGCGTTAGTGCCGGTGATCAGGAGTTTCGTGAAGAAATAAACGGTAAGCGAACGAGAATTATGTGATGGTAACTCTTCAGTGTCAACCTTAATAATTTGAAGATAAGTTGCACAGGAAATATTTTATGGTGTGTAATAACATGAGCCAAGTTGATAAGAAATGTATTCTTGTTGTGGATGATCAGCCGCATGTCCTTGAATCCGTTGCATTGTTGCTTGACAACTTTGGTTATGATGTCGTTACCTGCGGGTATCCCCCGGAAGCACTGATAAAATTACAATCAAACCGGTTTGATGCTATATTGACTGACATTAAGATGCCTGGAATGTCAGGAATTGAACTCCTTGGGGAAATCCGTAAATTTAATACGGAAATACCTGTAATCATGATGACGGCGCATGCGAAATTAGACTCGGCAATCGGTGCGATAAAGAACGGCGCCTTTGATTTCATTATCAAACCTTTTGATATGCAATCTCTTGCTCAGTGTATGGAAAGGGCGGTTGAGCATGGCAGGCTTAAACAGATAGAAAAGAACTACAAACTTACGCTGGAAGAAACCGTAAGGAAAAGGACACAGGAATTAGCGGAAGCATTGATAAAGGTCAAGTATGTGAGCAAGGAGGTCATCCAGCGGCTGGCAACAGCGTCTGAATTTAAAGACACGGAAACAGGCACACATATTTCGAGGATGGGTCTGTATGCACAAAAGATTGCACAGATCATGAATATGCCGGTGGATTTTGTCGAGACGATAACCTTTGCAAGCCCCATGCATGATGTTGGCAAGATAGGAATACCTGATTCCATCCTTTTAAAGACAGGGCGCCTTACGCCCTCAGAATTTGAAAGCATGAAGACGCATACAACCATAGGGGAGAAGATACTATCGGGTTCATCACATTACAACATACAGATATCGGCATCGATTGCGTTGAACCATCATGAGCGATGGGACGGGACGGGGTATCCGAATGGGTTGAAGGGGGAGGAGATACCGATCGAGGGGCGGATTGTGATGTTGTGCGATCAGTATGATGCATTACGGAGTGAGAGGCCGTATAAACCACCTTTGAGTCATCAGGAGGTGGTGGAGATCATAACGAAGGGGGACGGGAGGACGAAACCGGAACACTTCTGCCCGGAGGTATTGAAGACATTTATTGAGAATGCTCCGCGTTTTGAAGAGATATACGGAATGCAAAATGGTCGATAAAAATTTAAACTTAATTTAATTCGGCTGGTTTCTGTAACAGCTTTTAAAGCTCCTCTCTGAAAAGAGGGGTTCTGGGGTGTGTCCTCTTGCCAGACATTGGAGCTTTTGAATGAAGAAATTTAACTTTTCGGTTTCACAAAAGGCATTAATAGGAATTATCATCGGTCTTCTCCCTATCATCATCACATTCTTCTTTGTCTACTACAAAAATAGAACTTTTTTAAAAAACCGCATCCTCGACACCGTAACCGTTATTGCAGAGGCTTTCGAGGGACAAGTATATCAGTTTCCGGAGATGACCAAACGCCGTGTACAGGATTTTACAAGTGATAGCCTCATAAGAGGTCGTATTCACAGCGGCATTCATGGGAAAAAAATTACCGTTGATACCCTGAGCAGACACCTCGTCAGGAACAAACTGGTACTTGATAAGACCATAAAAACCAGCTCTGTCCTCTCAACCGGATGGACGTGTGGTAGCTTCCACAAACAGCAATGAAATCGGAAGGGATTTTTCCCACGAAGCCTTTTTCATAAACAGAAACTGAAGTTGAACGCGGGGGAATTCCAGAACTGGCGATTTCTGCCCCCGTTCTTACCAGAAATACCGGCAGTCCTATCGGTGTAATTGTCAATTTCATCTACCTTTCAGAAATTGATAAGCTTTTATCCGGTGAGTATCGTAGGGTACCGGGGGCAATCTCTGCACGCATGAGAAGAGTCACCTGGAAGACCATGGATATACAGTAATAGAAGTAGTAGAAGGAGAGGATGCGGTAGAGAAATTTAAAGAGAATAAAGATAGGAGACATCTCCTATTCTTTGGTGTAATAATGCCGAATAAGAATGGTAAAGAGGCGTATGAGGCGATAAAAGAGATGAGCTCTGATGTGAAAGCGCTTTTATGAGCGGTTACAGTGAGGATATTGTGTACAAGAAGGACATACTTGAAAAGGAATTACCGCTTATTTCAAAACCAGTTTCACCGGCAAAAATCCTGGAAAAGGTGAGAGATGCGCAGAACTAATAATGGCAAGCCACAGGTATTCAAAAAATGAAATTGAAAAGAGATAAAAATTTGGTATAATTTCCTTACTTTACAGGGGCCCATAGCTCAGTTGGTTAGAGCAGCGGACTCATAATCCGCGTGTCCAAGGTTCGAATCCTTGTGGGCCCACTTTTTCCGTAAAGAAGTTGAACACACTACATCCTGACATGGGTTGAAATCAAGTGTTTGCCGTTATCGAAAGGATTTGTGAATTTTTAATTGGCTGATAGTTCCAGACGTTTCAGGAGTTTTTTCACATCATCTTTTTGCGCTTGCGTCGGGTCTATTCTTAATAATTCCTTCAGATAATAGTGAGACATTTCCATATCCTTTTTGTCATCCAGATATAAAAAGACGAGTTTTTTACAAACATTCATATTGTTTGGATAAAGCATAATAATTTTCTGAAACTCGTCTATGGCTTTATCTATTAATCCTAATCCTTGATAAAGCATGCCGAGTGCATAGTGGGCATTGAAATTATTGGGATCAAGCTGAATTACAGTATTATATTCACGGATGGCCTCGGTTGCTTTTTCTAATTTCTCGTAAGCCAGACCTAAATTAAAATGGCTATTAGGTTGTGCATTATCTATCTCGATAGACTTTTGAAATTCTGCGATAGCTTCATTCAACCACCCTCTTTTTGCATAATTCACCCCTAAATTATTTCGGGCATGAATGTAACGGCTGTCGTAAAAAAGTGATTTTTTAAATTCCTCCATAGCCTTATCGAGTTCTCCTGTTGCATTGTAAACATTACCTAAACCATTATGGGCAAGTGCGTGGTCGGGTTTGATCCTTAATGCTTCCTCATACTCTGCTCGTGCCTTATCAATAAGGCCTCGATTGAAATAAATATTACCAAGATTGTTGTGAGGTTGAGCGTAACGGTTATCCAAATTTATGGCTTCCTTGTACTCTATTAATGCTTTATCATCGAGTCCCTTTTTCGTGTAAACGGCTCCCAGATTGTTGTGGATATTGGCATTTTGTGGATTCAATTCCAATGCGGTTTGATATTCCATTTGAGCCTTTTCTGTAAGACCATTTTCCATATATATAATTCCCAAATTACAATGGGCACGGTGGCTGTCGGGAGAACGCTGGATGGTTTTTGTCCAAAGGGTAAGTTCGTCTCTCCAATCACCATTCTTCCCTATAATAGAAAATCCGTAACCGCTAATCATTAAAATAACCAAAACCAGTTGTACCATGCGTCTCAATGGTATGGCGTGTGGGGACAG
>JAUSDH010000092.1 GCA_030650655.1 Candidatus Brocadiaceae bacterium | reverse complement strand
AAGGGATAAATCAAGGGTAAATATTAGTCGCAAAGCATTGAAAAGTCGTAAGTTGTGTCCGACTCAACTTACGACTTAAAAATATTTTTTCACGTGCGGTTTTTAACAAAGTAATGCTCATAACTTAAACGTAATATTTGATATAAAACCAGTCAAATCTGGAGGAAAACCGAGCCGAAAAATAATTTTGAGAATTGTGACGCACGTCACAGACAGCGCCTAATAAATATAATAAAATATTGAAAATACATAAATCTAGAACCCATGAACTCAGGAAAAAGAAAAGTAATTTTTGCCTGAAATATCATTCGTGTGTTCCAGATTTAATCAATAAGAAAGGAAAAATGCGATGAAGTTACACCTAAGAAATTATGCAAAACACTATTCAGTTTTTACGCAGATAATCTCCATAATGCTTTTATGCCTGTTCAGTTTTACTGCCTGCTTATATTCTCAGGATACAGAGTCGCCTGAAGTCGGCATGATAAAGGCCGTTACCGGGAAAGTGTGGATTCAGCGCGGAGATAAAAAGGAAGCGGCAAAAAAGGCCATGGAATTGAAAAAAGGCGATGTACTCGAAATCGATGATCAGGCAAGCGCCACAATTGTCTATTTTAAAGGCGGGAAAAAGGAAGAATATAAATCCAAAGCGCTTGTAGAAATCGGTACAGACAAAAGTACGGTAAAGGAAGGGACGGTAACCGTAATAAAAGAACCTCAGGAAAAAAAGATTATTACCGACCAAAAGGAAGGAAGTATTATATCGCATGACAAGGATATCGCACACGCCGGAGGCCAGTTTATCCGCGGCATACTGCCGCCGAAACAATATTTTGAAGATAATCATATCCAGCGTTATGCAGTCGTGGTGGGCATATCCGATTATAAAGACCCCAAGATACCTGACCTGAAATATGCCGACGCTGATGCCCAGGCTTTTTATGACTTTATAACCAGCCCCATCGGCGGCAATTTTAACAAGGAAAATGTCCTGCTCTTAAAAAATGAACAAGCAACCCTGAAAAATGTAAAATTGGCCATTACCAATTTTCTCAAAAAGGCAATTGATACTGACTTTGTTGTTATCTTTATGGCATGTCATGGCGAACCCGAACCCGACCGTCCCAATAATATCTATTTGCTGATGCATGACTCCGAACTCGACAGTCTGTCCGCAACGGCCTATCACATGGAAAATGTCAATACTGATATGAAGCGATACATCTCCGCCAAGAGGCTGATCTTCTTTGCCGATGCTTGTCATAGCGCAGGATTGACGGAGGGCGCTATAGGTACGAGGGGATTTTCCAATACCGTGAACATTGCCCTCTCTGAACTCAAATCAACCCGGGAAGGGTGGGGAATAGTAAGCGCAAGCCGGGCAGGTGAGGTATCTATGGAATCCAGCCAGTGGGGAGGCGGACACGGGGCATTTACCTACTATTTGCTGGAAGGAATGAAGGGAAAGGCAGATGCAGAAGGAAATAAAAACGGCATCGTGACCCTCGCAGAATCATTCGACTTCCTGGATGACAAGGTGAAACGTGCGACTCAGAACGCACAGCATCCAGATACCGCCGGAAATTTTGACAACAACATACCGTTGGGTTTCCCCGGTATAGAAATTTCTCCGGAGGAAAAAGGACAAACAACCCCTGCGCCTCGTTATGGAACCGTCCAAATCAAGACAAGCCAGGAAGGGGCAAGTGTATTGATAAATGGGAAGGATGTTGGTGCAAGTCCGTTAAGTATCAAACTGGTGAGCGGTACCTATCCCATAACCATAAAAAAGAGGGGCTATGCCGATGTAACAGACACCCTATTTGTCAATCCTGAGGAAACTACAGATGCTTATTTTGAGCTGACAGGCAGCGAAACACGGGAAGCCTCAAAGACAGAACCGATCACTTCCAGCGGGACTCGACTGGAATACGCTGAGTCTGCACATGATAAAGAAGATAAACAAAAAACAAAGGAAAACATCGATGCGCTCATCAAAGAATTAGAGGCAGTTGCCAAGGAACAAACGAAGGAAGAGAAACCAAAGGCTGCTAAAAAGCCAAAAGAAAAGAAACCTGAGCTTGTAGAAGCCCCGCAAGTCGTGCCTATATCTCTTAAAGAATTTACTTTGAAAATGGGTATCTTGTCAAACAGGCGCGATATGGAAAGGTTTCGGCAAAGGATTATCGATGCACTGCTCAGTCAAAAGGGTTTGAGTGTGGTGGAGAGAGACCTGGAATTCCAGGAGGAAATTTTAAGGGAACAAAGGCTTGGCGGTTCAATCCTTGCCGATGAGATGTTCAGAATCGGATTAGGGAAGATACAGGGGGCGGCATTCTTCTGTTTTGGCGGGGTTTCTCCTGGCGATACGCCGGATCAATTTGTTTTAAGGATGGAAATTGTAGATACCGCAACAACCCTTATTGACACGCTTGAATACACCTTTAAGAGCGACGACAATCTGAAAACTGTAGCGAGTGATATCGCTGTAAAAATCAGGGAAAAGATTGCTGCAAAACGGAAATTGTAAAAATAGTAATCGTTTACCATAGAGGGCGTAGAGAACACGGAGAATTAAGAGGATGTTGGGGATTAAATTAGGCAGCCTTTAGCAGTGACTTTTAAGCTCCCCTCTATAGTAAAGACAACAAGTAATTAAACATAAAAATATAAGGCTTGTCATTCCCGCATGTTCCCCGCTAATATCCTGCGAGGACAAGCTTTAACGGGAATCCAGACTTGTCCTCAACTTGGCTGGAGAAGAGCTTATGTTTAATAAATATTTTATATATATTTTGGCAAGTAAGCGGAATGGGACGTTGTATATTCTGTGCTGGTTCAGGGCTTGTAGTCTGAACCGAAACATTTTGGTTCAATCGAGGACGATTGAACCAGCAAAGCATGATGTTAGCGGGGAGCATGCGGGAATGACATATAAGGTGTCTCTTATTTATTGCCTTTCCTTATAGAAAGCGGGGCTGGTGGTGTGTTGCGGCTAACTTACACACCCCTTTATCCCCTCTTTCTAGAGGGGAATCATACAAAATTGAAATTCCGATACATAAATTAGGCCTTTGGCAACTAAATATTCCCCTCCCTTGATGGGAGGGGCGAGGGGAGGGTGATTAACTTTTTCCTTCACCCCCACCTAGCCTCCCCCCATCCAGGGGGCAGACACAATGGTTTGGAATTCCTATACATTGAATTAACCTCAGGCTTCAGCCTGAGGTTAGAGAATAGAAACGAAACAGGCTTTAGCCATGAATGAAGAGAAGTTATGTCATACGTCAAAGTATGGATACATGCCGTATGGGGTACAAAGAACCACGAACCAGTTCTTTCTAAAGATACCCAAAAAGGCTTGTTTCATCACTTAAAAGAAAATGCAAAAGAGAAAGAGATTTATATTGATTTCATCAATGGACACGTTGACCATGTTCATTGCTTATGAGTATTGAATGCAGATATGACCATAGCGAAAGCTTTACAGCTCATCAAGGGTGAATCAGCATGCTGGGCAAATAAAAATAAGATGGTGAAACCAAAACTGGAATGGGCTGATGAATACTTTGCAGTTTCTGTTAGTGAATCAATGGTTGACAAAGTGAGGAATTATATTAGGAACCAGGAAGAGCATCACAAGAAAGGTACGTTTATGGAGAAGTATGAAGAGTTTATGAGAAAGGTCAATTTTAGAAGTCATGGATAAACCATTTTTTGTATACCTTCACACCTCCGCCATGAATGGCGGAGTTAAGGCAAGTTTACGTTTGAAATTCATACATTAAACCGTAGTAATTTTTTTAATGAAGAAAACACACATTTTCAGGTGGATACTATGATTATTAAAAAATTCAAATGGATTGTTTTATTACCCGTATTCGTACTGACGTTTATAAGCTGCGCCACGGTTTCCAATATTGGCACGGACAACTGGCGAGACTATTTTAAACCAAGCTCTTCGAAAGAAGAAATTACCAGTGACTTTAATCTTTACCGTGGCAAGTGGTGGAACTACTACGTACGAGGCCGCTGGTATGCCGACGGCGGATACTATGATGAAGCCATACAGGATTTCAAAAGATCCATCAGCCTCAGAAGCAGGGATGAACGTTCTGCCAGAAGCTACGGACTTCATTTTTGGGAGTACTTTGCCCACCGTGAACTGGGAATTATTTACTATAATCAGGGAAAGCATGAAGAGGCAAAGAAGGAACTGGAAACCTCTCTTTCCACCGCTGATTCTGCCAGGACTAAATTTTATTTGAATAAATCCAATGAGGCAATCCTGAAGATTACGAAGAGCGACCAGGAACCGCCGCAGATTAAAATATCCTCACATGCAGATGGAGAATTTGTAAATACACCCATAATAAACCTAAAAGGGGTCGTCTCTGATGATTGCTGTGCGAATTGCAATAATATCCTTATTCAGGGGAAAAAGTTGTTTATCGAGCTTGCTGAAAAAAATATCAACTTTAGTGAAGACGTGTCCCTCAATCCCGGTGAAAATGTGATTTGTATGGAAGCATCAGACCTTACGGGTAAAAGCACAAAGAGAAATCTCACGATAATACGGGATATACATCCTCCAATTTTATATCTGGATGATGTTCAGATACGTCAAAAGGATGGAAAACGAATAGCCTCCGTAAAAGGGACTGTTGTGGATGACTACGGCTTAAAGGAACTATATATTAACGATACTGAAATACACATTCATTCACATAAAGAGGATCATTTTGATGAGGACATTGTAATGACAGAGGGTAATACCATTTCTTTCAAGGCCGTCGATATAGCAGGGAATGAAACAAGAGGGAAACAACAGGCAGACGTCAAAGCCTCATTATGGCCGGATGGTCTGCAGAACAACGTGAAATACGTCTATCATTCAACACATAAACCCATTTTAATTGCCGCAAGCAAGATTGATAAATCCAGCATCAAATCATTATTGGCTTCTCAGGATGTTAATGTATCGCAATCGTCTCCCCCGGACTCTTCTGCGCCGGACGAAAACAATGGGGAAGAGGAAAAGCCAGAACAAACCCTTCCACAAAGCACGGTGAAGGACACGGTTCCTCCTACAATACATACCGATATAAAATCGGCTATTGTTTACGATGCAAGCCTCTTCTTTAGCGGAAATGCACATGACAACAGCGGGGTTGCCAAGCTCTTTGTGAATCAAAATCCATTAGAAATTCGACAGGGGAAGCACGTCTTCTTTAATCATTTTTTAACGTTGAACGAAGGGGAAAACACCATTACCGTGAAAGCCGTCGATGCACAAGGCAACGAAACACAGCTTCCGCCGGTAAAGGTTACAAAAAAGACCTTTGAGCTTCTTGAAACAGATGCCCGATATACCGTTGCGCTGCTGCCATTAAGGATTTTTACGGAAAAAGGTGTGCCCTCTGAAACGATTTATTCTATGCTGCTCAAGGCATTCGATGAAGAGCCGAAGAGATTTAACTTCGTTGAAAGAGATAGAACAAAGCTCGAAGAAATTCTCCATGAGCAAAAGATCAGTAACACCGAACTCACATCACCGGATGCAGCCATCAGGATTGGCAAGATACATGCGGCTGAGGGTATGTTATTTGGCGCTGTGGAAGAAGATACCAAAGGTATTAACGTCACATTACGACTGGTAGACACGG
The DNA here is from genome assembly GCA_030650655.1 of Candidatus Brocadiaceae bacterium. Classification (GTDB taxonomy): domain Bacteria; phylum Planctomycetota; class Brocadiia; order Brocadiales; family Brocadiaceae; genus Wunengus. The sequence continues at coordinate 723 of JAUSDH010000092.1, read as the reverse complement.
AAACAACCCAGGTGCTTGCAAATGCCGATGTATACGATGAAGATAAGAGCATGAAAAACCTTGAATGGCTCATGCACGGATTGTCATTAAAGATGAAACAACAGTTTCCTATGATTGAAGGGAATGTTATTCACGTCTCCGGCAACGGATTCCATGTTAATACCGGCGCTCAAAGCGGTGTTGGCGTAGGCATGAAGTTCCTATTATTCCGGGAAATCAGGGAAGGTGACCTTGTATTAAAAGAGCCGCTCGATGCCGTTGCCAGGGTAGTACAGGTACAACCTAAAACTGCCTTTGCCAAGATCATAAGTTCGAAGGGTTCCGAAAAGGTAGAAAAGAAAGACCTTGTCATAACGAAATAAATCTTAGAGTTTACAGTCTAGAGTTAGAAGTTTAGAGTTTCAGGATATAAAAATGGCGACCATTAAAAGATTTGAAGATATTGATGCCTAGCAAAAGGCAAGAAAACTTCTGTGCTGGTTCAGGGCTTCTAGCCTGAACCGAAACATTTTGGTTCAATCGAGAACGATTGAACCAGCAAAAGTAAAGGCAATAAGTAAGTAGACATAAAAATATAAGGCTTGTCATTCCCGCATGCTTTTAGCGGGAATCCAGACTTGTCCTCAACTTGACTGGAGAATAGCTTATGTTTAGTAAATATTTTGTATATATTTTGGCAAGTAAGCGGAATGGGACGTTGTATACTTGTCCTCGTAAAAACGG
>JAUSDH010000090.1 GCA_030650655.1 Candidatus Brocadiaceae bacterium | reverse complement strand
CAGGGAATACGTCTGACATAAGGTTTATCCAGAGAAGTTGCATAGAATTCAGAGGCTGTCCAATACCCCCGGCAATGGCACCAAATGTGACGATTATCTCGCTCATGTTTGTGGATAGCAGAAAATGGAGCGATTTCCTGATATTACTATAGATTGTCCTTCCATGACTTACGGCAGTGACCAGCGTTCCAAGATTGTCGTCTTCGAGAACAATATCCGCCACCTCTCTGGCAACATCTGTTCCCGAATGTCCCATCGCAATTCCAATATCAGCGGCCTTTAACGCCGGCCCGTCATTTATTCCGTCGCCTGTCATTGCAACTACCTTGCCAGCCCGCTGGAGGGCCTGAACGATCTGTAACTTGTGCGCAGGACTAACCCTTGCAAACACATGGACATTCCCACAGAGTGCCTTCAACACATCGGGATCAATACTGGTAAGGTGGGTTGATTCAAGAATTTTAAGCTCACTCCCTCCACCCAGGTTCAGTTCTTTTCCTATCGCATATGCCGTCGGCGTCTGATCTCCGGTTATCATAACCGTATCAATACCGGCAACGTGGAGCTCATTGATTAACTCCTTCACTCCCTTCCTTACCGGATCTGCCATGCCAATAAGTCCAAGCCAGGTAAAGCCGTTTTGTAAATCTGGTTCCTCCTGATCGTCTTCCGTATGCTGATATGCAACGCCCAGCACTCTCAAGGCGTCACCAGCCATACGTTCATTCTCTGTCATAATAATAACTCGATCTTCATCCGTAATAGGAACATTTTTACCATTCCTTATTTGCCACTTGCACATTGACTGAACTTCTATGGGGCTTCCTTTCAAGGCTGCAAATTTTCTGTTTTTATGAGACTGATGGACAGTAGCCATGAAATTACGTTTTTCGGCGCGATGGTTTATTCTTAAAAGAGGAAATTTTTCCCTCAGGGCTACAATATCGATCCCTGATTTCATTGCCATAGTAATAAAGGCACTCTCAGTTGGCGATCCCTTTAATGTGTACTCTCCGTTTTGAATGCAAACCTCGGTCTCATTGCATAGGGTAGTTACATGTATGAGTTTCAAGAGCTCTTTACAGGCATATGGATTTACCGGTTCATCGTCGTTTAAGAACTTACCGTCGGTTACTTTCAACCTTTTCATGCCAGCATATATCTCAACAACAGTCATTCTATTCATCGTAATAGTTCCCGTCTTATCAAGACAGATGGTCTGCATTGCACCAAGGGATTCAACTGCGTCAAGATGGCGAATAATGACGTTGCGTTTCCTCATATTTATAATGCCGAGGGTAAGGGTTGTTGTCGCTACTGTCGGCAACCCTTCAGGGATCGCGGCAACTGCAAGAGATATGGATGTTTTAAGCATTTCAAGCACTCCGTAACCCCTCAAGAGACCCATGAGAAAAACTATTACGCATACACCACCCCCTATGGCAACCAGTTGACTGCCCATTTTGTTTAACTGCTTCTCCAATGGGGTGTCAGGAGGCTTTGCTTCTCCCACAAGGATTTGTATCTTACCGATCTCTGTAAACCGTCCGGTTGCAACTACTATTGCATACCCTTGTCCTCCGGTGACCATGGTTCCTGCGTAGACCGTATTAATTCTGTCCGCAATAGGGATGTCTTTGCGTATTGAGTCCATTACGAGAGTCTCCGTCGTCTTCATAACCGGGAGGCTTTCACCGGTGAGTGCAGCCTCGTCAACGGTCAGAAGACTTGCATCAATAACCCTGCAATCTGCTGTTATATATACCCCGGCCCTGAGGGTCAGAATGTCTCCTAAAACAACCTCTTCCGCACGAATTTCTTTTATAACTCCACCCCTGAGTACATGAGAAGATGGTTTGATTAACTTCTTCAGGGAGTTAATAATTCTCTCTGCCTGATTTTCTGTTATACAACCGATTGTTGCGTTAATGGTAACGACACTGAGAATAACCAGGGCATCAACCACCCCGCCCGTAAATATCGAAAGACCAGCGGCAAACAGAAGAATGAGAACAGGAAGAGATTTGAACTGTTCTAACACGATGCTAAACCATGACCTGGGCGGTGACTCAGGCAGGATATTAAGACCGTATTTCTTTAAACGTATATTGATAACGCCACTAGATAATCCCATATTCTTATCGGTCATGAAACGATTTAAAACATAATCGACACTCTTGAGATGCCAGGGTTCTATCATTTGGTCTTCGGTATCGACAATGCATTTCCTGAGGTTTTTTATCTTGTGGACATCGAGAGCACTCGTTCCTGAGCGTCTTCTGTCAGGAGTCAGGAACCTCCCTTTTCGTTTTTTTTGATCTCTAATCTCGAACTGGTGATTACCGTTTTTCTTTTTGTACTCAATTACAACACCTTCAATGAACGTTGCAACTGCATAACTAGTACTGGTGGAGTTGTAAAATATAAGGATGTTTCCGGTTAATATACTTACGGAAAAACCTTTGATTCTATCATGGTTCGAAAATCTTGATTCGAGGTGTTTTTTCATACGCTCAGAATCATAGAGGCCGCCTACTTTAAACCTTGCCCTTCCATTAACTGACGTGTGGATAGGTTGCACAAGAGTTTTTTGCATAGTTTTCCTTTTCTGATTATCGAGAAAGATATTCGAAACAGGGAATGCTATTCTTCTTGAGTTTCGGAAGGTTCGGAGCGTCCTCTTTTCTTAGGAAGGGCAGAACCTGCAACTTCTTTTACTCCTTCAACGACACCGATAAGGATACCCTTAACTGATTTCACAGCCGTGTTTCCAATAGCACCTGCTGCCTCAATCGCCTCAGTAACAGCCACCCTTGCCGTCTCTTCGGCATTTCCACCTATTTCTTTGGTTGCTTCAATAACGCCATCCACAGCCCTTCGTGCCACTAACGCCACATCGGCCCCCGTCTCAGAAGCACCTTTTACTGCACCCCTTACTGTTAGTTCTGTAGCCGTCAGGACGTCACCACCGATGTCGTTTATACCCATAACAACGCCTTTTGCTACGCTCTTTGTACTCACCATGAGACCTGCCCCCACTTCTGAGGTAGCTTCCATCGCTCCCTTTAGTACGTCCTTTGTAACATTAACACCCTCTCGGGTCATTTCTCCTGTTGTCAGAAAGGTATTTGAAATCGTGCTTCTTACAAGGGTCACAATTTCAGCCTCGATCTCATTGATGCCTTTTAAGCAACCTACAATGCCATCCTTAATCTGTGTCCCCACCTTGCCGAGACCCCGTTCTTTGCCACATGTATTGCCAGCGGATTCATTATTCGCCATGTTAACCTCCTATATTTGTATTTTTCATAATTAACTGCCACAGAGGCACTTTATACTGTTTTGTATACCACTCACCGTGCAGGCCTTTGCCAAAATATGTTCAGTGCGTACCAGAAGGCCGCATCCCAAGGAATCGCTCTGAAGTTTCCCCTGCTGATCTGGGAGATGCCGAGACCAAAAAGGGTTAAGACCGTGATACCAGTAATGTCTAATCCGTTTCCCGTGATTCTCTTTACCCGATCATCAAATTTGTTAAATTTTGCTGATATTCCATTGAATAGGGGCATAGGTGAATTCGTCTTAAGGATAAAGAGATTATTTCCCTCGGCATACTGGCTGATCGATTCAAGATCTATCGAGTGTATCAAAAGAATACTCCCGGTAATCGGGTTGACCTCCAGCGTCTCGATTCCTTTACATTTTCTGAATCCTTCATTTAACTGGGTGAAATACAATTTATCACCCCGTTTTGAAGGTACCTTTACCCGTAACCTGCGAAAACTCCGGTGACTTAAATAAGCATGAGGGGTCATTATTTACCCCCTTCTCCTGATGGAGTAACAATTTCCTGTTCTTGTTGTACGTCAGAGGCTTCAGCCCTTGCCTCTGCCACCACGTCTTCTGCAACCTCTTTGACTTCCGCCATCATCTCCCGGCATTTTCTATAGGCCTTTATCCCACCCTTTATGGCTGCTTTTATTAATGGCTTCGCGGCCGCAGCAATAATAGGGACAACTACCGGTGCTATAACCGCTACACCAATACCTATAGCAAGACCAATGATTACATTCTTACCCTTCAATAATGCCATACTCAACTCCTAACCCAAAAAAGTCTGGAAAAAAAATATTTAGATTTACAATTTAGGATTTAAATCATAAATCGTAATCTCTCACCAAAAAAGAAATCCATATTAAGGTCTATTGATTCAGGCGGGCCTGAGACCTATAAATACTTCTTCTTAGAAAATGAATAAGCTTCTTTCATATCCTTTAGGAGCTAGATGCCCATAAGGGCTCATGCGCCAGTTTATTCTTCTTGTCCTTGAAAAAATCCGAGATATCATGGGCCTTTTATGTTCTCCGCCAAACGTTTTTTCGATCCAGCCTTTGATGACATCTCTTACCTGCCTGAAAACAGCAAGTTTTTGTTCGTCACTTCCTTTAAACTGGGAAGGGTCGTCAAAATCACGATGCAAGTACTCATCCCCTCCCCGGAAGAAAGGACACTTCTCTTTTGCCTGATTACAAACGGTAACCACATAGTCAAATTTCATTCCATGAAAAACATCCACATTTTTTGACTGGTGTGTTGATATATCAATACCAATCTCTGCCATCACCTTAATAGCATAAGGATTAACCATTGACGGTTGAGTACCGGCACTATATGCTTCGTAACGATCCCAGTAGAATGCCCTGAGCAACCCCTCCGCCATCTGTGAACGAGCAGAATTATGGATACAGATAAATAAAACTTTTTTCTTAATACGATTTCCTTTCTATAAAACTATGTCTTGAGTATGACAGATTTCTGCTTACACTGAGGTAAGTCGAGATTGCAGCCCCTAAAAATATGGCATGTTTTCCTGCACAACGAGACCAGCATGAGCATTACAGGGACTTCAATCAAAACACCCACAACTGTTGCAAGGGAAGCGCCAGAAGACAACCCGAAAAGCATCGTCGATGTTGCAATTGCCACTTCAAAATGATTGGATGCACCGATCATTGCTGCGGGGGCTGCGTCTTGATACGGGAGCCTTAATAACAGGGCAGCGCCATACCCCAGGAAAAAGATAAATATTGTCTGGACAAAAAGCGGAATAGCAATCCATACGATGGTTAAGGGATACTTCAGTATAATCTCCCCTTTAAAAGAAAACAAAAGTACCAATGTTGAAAGGAGGGCAATGATGCTCACAGGTGTAAGCCATTGCAAGAACCGTGTATTAAACCATTCACGTCCCTTAAATTTGATGAGCCACTTTCGAGAAAAATAACCAGCTATCAGAGGCAAGGCTACATAAGTCAACACGGAAAGCAGAATCGTCTGCCACGGAATAGGCATTGCGTTTACACCCAGCAAGAACCCACCGAGAGGTGCATAAAGCATCAGCATGGTAAGGGAGTTTATGGCAACCATTACCAGGGTAAGGCCTTCGTTGCCTTTTGCCAGGGAACCCCACATTAATACCATTGCAGTGCACGGGGCAACACCTAAGAGGATTGCCCCTGAAATATAGCTTCTCCACAGCTCAACTTCCTGTCCTGATTTGATAACTTCCATTCCGGGTAAGAATTTTTTAAATAGATAACCTAAAAAGAACGATGCGATCAGATACATGGTAAAGGGTTTGATTGCCCAGTTGACGAATAAGGTCAAGGCCACGGGTTTCGGGGTTTTTGCAGCCTTTACTACCTCTGCAAAATCGATCTTAACCATAATGGGATACATCATAAAAAACAGGCAAATAGCCATAGGTATAGAAACTTGATATACTGTAAAAGCATCTAACTTTACGGCAACTTCGGGTGCTAATTTTCCTAAAACAATGCCTGCACCGATACACAACAACACCCAGAGTGTCAGGTATTTTTCAAAAATGGATAATCTTGTTTTCTCAGCCATTATGAATTCTATATCAGAACCGATAAAAACGATAAAACGGTATGGCTTATACTTGAGACTGCGGTATGTATGTAGTGATCGTTTGTTATAGCCTTTGATGGATCAAAATAGCCTGCCTTCTTGAGTATACTTATAATCTTTTTAGAGGTAACTACTTTTGGGTTGTAATTCACCAAGATACTGCCTGTAACCGTATTAATGTCAAATGATTTTATCCCGTGAATCGTCGCCATCAGTCCTTCAACCTCTGCAACTCTATTCTTTCCCTTAATGAAAGGTGACTTTATCCTCAATCTTCCCGGTACAACATGAAAGTAGTGGCTCATCTGATCTCTCCTTAATATTCCTCACCATCGATAAATTTCGGGACAGAGAAGGAGGAGTTCTCTTTCCCGCATGAATTTAATTGTCCTTACCGGTGATCCACATGGAGGTAACTCATGCAAATATTATAAAATTTGAATATTAAGAAAATACGAAGGAATTATTAATTTTGTGTTAAATTCAAACCACGTTTACTTCGTAATTATTTGCCGAGTTATTTAGGCATTTTTTATAGTATATATCTCTTTTCATTATGCCATTGATGACATAACGAATCCAAATAAAAATTCGATTAGAGTACCAGCAGGATGCAAGATACTATGTTTTATATTTTGGAAAACTTTTATAATGAGAAGATAAGAGACTTGAATATGGGTGATTTTATGGTAAACTTTTTGTGGTAGTTATGCATAATGAATTTCAAAATGACGGGAGATAAAGAGATGAAAAAAATTAGTTCTGTTGTAATTATCTTTGTATTGTGTGCTTTGGTATCTTATGGATGCAATCCTAAACAGACGGCTTTATCAGACAAAGGCGGTATCTGGGCGGTATATGACAAGGAATGCAGGAAATGTCACAAGGTTAACGGTAAAGGCTGTTTTGTCGGGCGATGGATATTCAAGACTCCTAATTTCACCAATACCAAATGGCAGGATAATGCCTCTGATTCACGATTAATTATAGCGATAGCCAATGGCAAGAGAAAGATGCCGGGTTTTAAAGGCAAGCTAAAAGATGAAGAGATTGTTGACCTGGTCAAGACATGTGTCCGGAGTTATTACCCACCCTTAAAACAATAAGGATTACTATTGATTTTGTGGTACTTTTAGGTAGAATTTTAACGTATCCAGGAAATACTTATTGTTTGTCTATTGATCAACCATTGGGGAGAAACAATGCTGCGGGAGATGTGCAAAGCAAAGATCCATGCCGCGACGGTAACGGAAACCAATCTTAACTATAATGGGAGTATCACCATTGACAAAGCCCTTCTCGAAGCGGTAGACATCTTGCACTACGAACGGGTACAGGTGCTTAATATTAACAATGGGACGCGTGTTGAGACCTATGTTATTGAAGGTGAGCGTGATTCAGGCGTCATCTGCTTAAACGGAGCTGCGGCACGATGGGCGCAGCCAGGCGACAAGGTCATTATCATTTCTTATTGCCTCATGGAAGATAAAGACGCAAGGAACTGGAAACCAAAGATCATTTTGGTAGATGGGAACAACAAGCTCACCAAAACTCTCCAGTCATGAGAAGAATTTTATTCGAAATCCCCCTTCCCTTTTTGCACAGGAGCTTTCCTGTTTATTCCTACGGTTTCATGTTGATGGTGGCATTTTTTGCGGCCATTACCATCGCACGCTGGAGGGCCAGGAAAGAAGGCATCGATCCCAATAAGATTACAGACCTTGGGATTTATGTTGTCTGTGCTGGAATTCTGGGGGCGCGGGTTTTTTACATTATCCAATTCTTCGATGATTATAGAAACAATCTCTTAAGTATCTTTAAGGTTTATGAAGGTGGTTTAGTTTATTACGGAGGGTTGTTTGCCGCTATCATTACCTTGTTTGTTTTCGTCAAGAAGCACCGGTTATCCTTCCTTAATATTCTCGATATCGTTACTCCATCTGCCGCATTGGGACTTGGTTTTGGCCGCATCGGATGTTTTCTGAACGGATGTTGTTTCGGAAAAATTGCACCGCATATCCCATGGGCTATCCAATTTCCAAGAACGATGGACAAAACGGGCATGGTTGATGGCAGCCCAGCTTTTCTTCATCAGTATGAACTCGGATTAGTTCACCTTTCTGATACGCATGCACTTCCCATTCATCCTACCCAATTGTATTCATTTCTTTCAGACGTTGCGCTTTTCTTTATCCTCAGTGTGTTCTTTAAATATCGGAAAAGGAATGGAGAGGTCTTTTTGCTCTTTGGGATAATTTATCCTATTATTAGATTTTGTATGGAAGCGCTCCGAAGTGATAACCCACTGTTCTTCAATCTTTTTACCATAGCTCAAATTATCAGCATCTCTATGTTTGTAATATCAGCGCTGCTTTTTGTCATCTCTAGGATTAAGCCGACGAGAAGTATTTCCAAAACATAAATATAAGGCATGTCATTCCCGCATGCTTTTAGCGGGAATCCAGACTTGTCCTCAACTTGACTGGAGAATAGCTTATGTTTAGTAAATATTTTGTATATATTTTGGCAAGTAAGCGGAATGGGACGTTGTATACTTGTCCTCGTAAAAACGG
>JAUSDH010000089.1 GCA_030650655.1 Candidatus Brocadiaceae bacterium | reverse complement strand
GCTTGCAAAACAGGGACTGATTTCAGTAAAGGAGCTATGGGTTGCGATACATTATCCACAATGAACCGCCGGATGCGGAGCCGCATGTCCGGTGGTGTGGGGATTGGGAGGCGTTAATCTACGACCTCCCGATTACCCGAGTAGGAGTTTTTATTTATTTTGAAACTGTTTTTCAATGTCTTCCGTAGGTATTAATGCCTTTTGAATTATTCCTGTAGCCATAGAATCTTCCAGAAGATGCCTTAGTGTATTCAAACCATGTTTCACCAATCATAATTACTTCGGTAGCGAGCGTTCCTGGGTTTCCGACCAAGCAAATTACTTTTTGATTTGCTTTATTTTTTCCGGTCATAAGTGTGCTACTACTAAGCGATGTTCCATCGTCAATATAACTGATTATGAAGCTCGTTGTATAAGTAACTAAAGAATTATCTTTTAAGCGGGTATACTCAGTTATTTGGGCTTCACCTTTTTCTTCATTAATTTCAAAGCGATATTTAAATTCCCCATTATTTAGTTTCACAAATTTACCATTTTCGTATTCGCCACGGGCAGTTTCAGTTATAATTAATGTATAGGAATAGGCGAGCGGAGTGTGTAAAAGGAATAAAAGAAGTAATAAAATTATATTTTTAGTTATCATTTTTACCTCCCAACATTCATTTTTATCTTTATTCTATAAATGTCAGCATATTATACATGCCATATCAGTTGTCAAAGTTGAAATCGATAGAATTGCCAACAAATAAAATCCTTGAAATATTAAAAGCATTGTACGATAATCCAGCCATCATAAGCAAAATTTAAAAGGAGTATCTATATGTTTCCTACGAAGTCAACATTGTATATTCTGCCTTTATTGTGTATTTTAGCAATCACAACTGCATCTAGCATATGTGCCAATGAGTCCGGTAAAAGCAATATTCTGAGCCACAATATTGAAATTGAACTTTTTTTGAAAGAGCACAAGTTAAAGGCGATTGACCATCTGCTTGCACCTTACGAAAATTCTGAAAGGGTTTCGTGTTTTCTTAATAAATCATTTCAAGTCTTGTCAGTCTGTTCTTCAAATAGGAAGTTAGATTTTAAGACTACATCTAATGGAGATGGACAGCGTTTGGAGATTACAATACCATCGGATTTGAGACAATCCGATAGCCTGATTCTAGACATTGGCTACGAAGGGTTTCTTTCCCAAAAACCTGGTTCGCTGGAAAAGGAGGATGTTGGCGAAACTACTGGCATTATCAGCGAGGAAGGGGTTTATTTAAGCCCTGCATGCGCCTGGTATCCGGATATACCTGGCTCTCTGGCAGTTTTCAAGATAGCTATTACTACGCCTGCTGGATATGAGGCCGTGACGCAGGGTACTCTTGTGAGCAAAAAATCTGACACAGACAAGATTTATACAACGTGGGAAGAAAAAAACGTGTCTGAGGATTGCCATCTGGTAGCAGGGAGGTATAAAGTAACGAGTATCAAACATGACGGAATTGATATTTACGCCTATTTCTTTCCTGAGGAACAAGGTCTGGTAGAAACGTACATAAACGCCACAAAGCGCTATCTGGATATGTACCAGAAACTCCTGGGGAATTATCCTTACGGGAAGTTCGCCATTGTCGAAAATTTTTTCCAGACGGGATATGGCATGCCTTCATTTACCCTGCTGGGGAGCACCGTTGTAAAATTA